>DASVST010000660.1:0-2070 GCA_036387965.1 Segetibacter sp.
CTGATAAGAGTTCTAACTTTATGCCAGCCCTGTTTACCCGCAGCGCCTGGATTCATATGCAGGCACTGAAGCTTGTCATCAAACATAACTTTAAGAATATGAGAATGACCACTAATGAACAACTGTGGAGTTTGTTGCAACAGCAACTTCAAAACTCTTGGATTATATCGTGGAGGATAACCACCAATGTGCGTTATCATTACATCAACGTCTTCACACTTAAAGCGGAGGTTTTCAGGAAACACACTTCTTATATCTTGTCCATCAATATTTCCGTAAACTCCTTTTAGAGGTTTGAAGTTGTTCAACGCTTGAGATATTACATCTGTTCCAAAATCACCAGCGTGCCATATTTCATCGCACTTATCAAAGTGTTTAAAAACGGCATCATCAAGGTAGTGATGTGTGTCTGAGATCAATCCAATACGTTTCAAGAAAATGAGAAGCTTTAATTGTAATTTTATGCATGCAAAGCTAACGCCGATTGCCAAATTCGACTAAACATATCTAACGATGCCTTACTACCATACACTGGGAACCATTCCCCACAAGCGGCACACACAGTTTCGCAAACCGGATGGAACCTTATATTCTGAGCAACTGTTTTCTACCGAAGGTTTTAGCAACGACTATTCGTTGTTGTATCATACACATCCACCAACAAAGATTATAAAAACCGACGATCCTGTTAATGTTGCACCTAAGGTTGCAGAGGAAAAGATGCTCAAACATCGCAGCTTCGAAGGCTTTAATATCAAACCAAAAAAAGATTACCTCGATAGCAGAAAGGCTGTGTTGGTGAATAACGATTGTCATATTGTTTTAGCTGCTCCGCAGGAAAGTATGACTGATTATTTTTATAAAAATGCTGATGCTGATGAACTGATTTTTGTGCACGAAGGCAGTGGAAAGCTAACAACTCAATATGGCGAATTGGAGTTTGCTTATGGCGATTATTTAGTAATTCCAAGAGGTTCTATTTACCAGGTTGCTTTCAACGATGCCAATAATCGGTTGTTTATAGTTGAAAGTTTTAGTCCCATTCGTTTTCCAAAACGATATGTTAGCAAAAATGGACAGTTGCTTGAAAACTCGCCCTTCTGTGAAAGGGATTTAAGAACTCCAAAGAACCTAAGAACATTTGATGAGTCCGGTGACTTCATTATAAAAACAAAGAAGAAAGGTGTGCTTTACGGCTTGCATTATGGGAATCATCCATTCGACGTTATTGGTTGGGATGGTTGCTGTTATCCCTACGCGTTCAGTATTCACGATTTTGAACCTATAACAGGTAGGGTGCACCAACCGCCGCCTGTTCATCAAACATTTGATGCGAATAACTTTGTTGTGTGCAGTTTCGTTCCGAGGTTATACGATTATCATCCAAACTCAATACCTGCGCCATATAATCATAGCAACATCGACAGTGACGAGGTTCTTTATTATGTTGATGGCGATTTTATGAGCCGCAAAAATGTTACTCGTGGCATGATCACATTACATCCTGCAGGTATTCCGCACGGTCCGCATCCAGGTTCTGTAGAAAAAAGCATCGGCAAAAAAGAAACCCAGGAACTTGCTGTAATGGTCGACACATTTCATCCATTACAATTAACCAAAGAAGCTTTAGAAATCGAGAACGAAGGTTACACAATGAGTTGGGCAGAATAGTATCGCGGATTTGTTATGATGTAAGCTATGATTGTTTTGATTGCAGTATTACTTAATCATAAGTTTAGAATTTCTAACAAGGAGGTTTTTAAATCATAAATAATCCTATTTTTATTCATACAAAAAATCTGAGATACATGATAAAATACAATGAACTTAAAGTTGGAGACCTCGTAATGGTTGAATATGATGGCAATAAAATGGAAGGTGAAGTAAGAGATCTGAATGGTGATGAAAAACAAGTGTGTGTAGAAACTGAAGTGCAGGATTTTTGGTACGAAACCAGCCATCTTTACCCCATTCCACTAGACGAAAGTCAGCTGTTCAAGCTCGGTTTTCAAAAGCATGAAAATGAAGATGGCTCAGTTAAATATATGAAAGGTGCTTTTCGTGTACTAA
>DASVST010000661.1:0-4534 GCA_036387965.1 Segetibacter sp.
AAAAGTCGATGTTATTAAAAAATTAAAACTAACTATGTTGGTAAGTTAGTATTTGATTGCCTTTTTTCAGGCAATGTCTTTGAAATTAAGACTAGATGCACATAACTGGTTTTATCTGACTTATGTTTATTGCATTGGTAAGTCTTCTTTAAATTCTATTCTAAAAGCCTGAGCCGGTGTTGACGGATAATACAAAGTAAAACGTACAGATAAAGGTTATTAAAATGTTTAGTCAGAACCAGATTTAAATAATGAAATGCTGCTTAATTCTACTTTACTATGATCATATTGTATCACGCTAAAGTAATGCTATAGAAGGAGTTCTTACGTGCCATTGCGTGCCTGCCAAGAAAGCAGTGGAGCATAACACAAGAGAAAACTATTTATTGAAGAAATGTATTATTTTGAAAAATCAACATTGCCATTGCTATCATATTTTAAAGCCCAGTTTCTTGTTTCAGTATCTGACCCACTTTTGTATGTATAAGTTGTAAAGTTGTTTTTGGATAGTGTTCTGTATAATAGATCCTGCCATAAAGTTTGCCCCTTTAGGGGATTGGCTTTGTTATCATATCCACCAAAAAGCTCTTCTGATGTTGAAAAAGTAGCCCCGTCAATTCTTGACCTTTTATTTCCGGAAATTTTTTGTAAATTATTAGTGCCGTTGTAAAAATAGTCTCGGGTTATAATATTGTATTTAAAATGTTGTTCCGTTTTTATTAGCATTTTTTCGGCATTATAGAAATAATGCATTGTGTCATTATCGTGTCTTGTTGCGACTTCATCATAAGTTATTTTCTTTACAATAAGACCCCCCTCGACTGTAAATTCACGTTTGCTTGGGTAAATGTCAGCACCATCAATATTATCTTTTGATAGTACTGTAATGTTATCATTCATGCTGTATTGAACAGTGTCATAAATATCGGAGGTGTAAAATCCGCTATATCCCGAAGATGATGACATTGAAAAAAAGCCACCTATTCTTTTTGATGGCTTGTCATCTATATATTTGAAAGCAGCATAGCCACCGCTAACCCTTGATGATGCAGCATGTTCCTCCTTACTAAAAAGATAGGTGCCCTGTATTACTTCGATTTTAGGAAAAATGATTGTTTCGGGGTTTGGTTTTATGTCATTCTTTTCTGAGCAACACCAAAAGAGAAAACTTGCAACTGTAAGTAATAATAAGATCCGCATGGTAAATTTCTTACGAGCAAAATTAAATGTTGCTGTTTCAGTGCTTAGAAAGACATAGTTAAATGGTTACCAATCTTTTTATTTTTCAAGCCATAGCCTTTCTTCACATCCTATACATTTGCACAAAATATCTGTTTGGAAAAAGAGCTGAATAAATATGAACAAGGGCAGGTAATACTTATCGACAAACCACTCGACTGGACTTCTTTTGATGTTGTAAGAAAAATACGAAATCTTATTAGGATCAAAAAGGTTGGACATGCCGGTACATTAGATCCACTGGCCACGGGCTTACTGATAATTTGCACAGGTAAGTTTACCAAGAAGATAAATGAGTATATGGGTATGGAGAAGGAATATACCGGCACATTTACATTAGGTGCTTCTACACCAACATACGATTTAGAAAGTGAGCCTGTTGAAAAAAAAGATATTTCATATTTAAATGAAGAACATATTCATGCTGCTACAAAACAATTTACCGGCTTAATACAACAGGTGCCACCAATACATTCAGCAATAAAACAAAATGGTAAACCGGTGTATCTTTTAGCAAGAAAGGGAGAAGACGTGATACTTGAGCCTCGAGCAGTCACTATCAAAGAATTTGTTATTGAGAAAGTAGAACTACCTGTAGTTTATTTTAAAGTAGTTTGTACAACAGGAACGTACATCAGAAGCCTTGCACATAACTTTGGTGAGGCATTAGGTTGCGGAGCATATCTCAGTGCTTTGAGGCGTACAAGGATAGGTGAATATAAAACTGATGATGGCTTAACAATGCAGCAAGTAGAGCAACAAATAAAATCTGATACAGTATTAGAAAGGTAAGCCAATGCCCAGCTGAATAGCATAGTTATTCCTTTTTAGCACTCTGCCGCTGCCTGCATCTGTTACCGTAAAGTCCTTATTTCTCCACTCAAAGTCTTTTAAGCTCATCCACCCGTTATTTGCCTGGCGTGCGGGATCTTTTACTTTGTAAGCAAAGTCAACTCTTATAAGAAAGTAATTAAAGTCAAGTCTTACACCTGTACCAACACCTATCGCAATATCTCTGAAAAATCTATCCCACTGCAATTTGCTATATGGATTTGTGATGTTGCTCTTCAAGTTCCAAATGTTTCCTACATCAGCAAACACCGCACTATTTACCTTTACACCGCTTATAGTTGTAACTGGAAAACGATATTCGACATTACCTTCTAATTGAATGTCACCGTAGCGGTCTCTAAAGTTTGAGGAGGTATCACTCACCAGGGAAGAGCCAAGACCAAGTTGTCTTAGATTCCATGCACGCATACTATTAGGCCCACCGGCAATAAATTGTTTAAAGAATGGAAGTGTTTGGCCAATTATAGAATCATTACCATAGTTATAGCCAACACCACCAAAAAGACGATAAGCAAGATCAGTCTTTCTAAACTTTACAATTTGCCTGAACTCTCCTTCCATTCTAACATACTGGTATATCTTGTCGTTAAAACTTTTTATTCTGCCTAACAAGGCACCCGATTCTTCAACTGCTGCCCTTATGTAATTACTAATATGAGGTCGGTTTGGACTTGCAAAGGTTTTATTGAAAGTAAGGTTCAGGTTACCCGCTACATAACCTGTGTTGAAAGCGGTTTTTAAGAACGGGTTTCTTTTAATCGCTGTATCTAAAAGAGGTAATTTTTGTAGGCCATATAATTCCAGGTTTAAGGGTCTGAAAGACCAGATATGATTGCCGAGTTTCCATTCATATCCAAACGAGGAAACCAATGATCTTAAACGGAAAAAATTTAACCTGTCAGCATAAGCTGCGTTGAAAGAAACAAGTGTTCTATAATAATCCAAACGCTTCTTTCTTTCAATATTTACGGGTGTAAGTAAACGCGGTATACTATAGTTTTGAGATAAGCTTGCCTGGAAAGTTTGCAATGGGTTTGTGTTTTGATTGAAGCCTAATTCTACTCCAATCCTGGCGGCAGTACTCGATTGAATTCCTTCTTTCCAAACATTCCTGTTTCGTAATGTGTTGTTATTTGCTATGCCTAAAAGGTTACCTGTTGCTATACCACCGGTATTACGACTTCCTTCAAGCTCAGTACTAAAAGAATACTTTCTTGCAGGGGTAAGAAAAAAATGAAAGTCTAAAACATTTGCTGAGTCTGCTCTTGCAACAGCCTTTGCATCTACCTGGCTCCACACACCCATTTGCGTTAAAGCATTTACTGTTTTGAAATAGCCCCGCTCTATGTACATAGAATCACGCCTCATGTAAGTGTGTTCATACATCGGTCCATAATGTATGATGCCCTCATTTTGTTTAACGGTTATTTTTCTATCAGAAAAAACTTTGGAAAAAGGTGCGGTTATAAGAGAATCAGGATCATCATCAATTGCTGATTCGGGGTAATAATAAATATGACCAACGCGGTACTTGGTCATATTTACACTGTCAGCATTTCGTTGGCGAATGATTACATCAATGGTGGGGTTTAATCTTCTTCTTTGTGTTGCTTCAGAAATTTTTATGGCCTGTTCAAACGGGTCAAGGGTTATTTCCAAAAGGGAAAGATCAGCAGTGTCTACATCGGCCCAAATATTATCTCTTGTAAAATAGAAATAGCCATTATTTTTAAACAGGGTAACCAGTCTATCAAGCTCTGATGAAATCATTTGGTTAGTAAAGTCTTTATCCTTTGCAAGAAAAGTTTTACCCTGGTTAGCTAAAGCAAGCCTTTGAAGTTCGGCATTTTCAAAACCAAAAGCAAATGAATCAATACGTAGGTTTCTGCCCAATAGCACATTCATTACAAGGTTTGTGCGAAGTTGATTGCCTACCTGAACAGTGTCTGCTGAGTCTTTGATAATCGCATTATAATACCCTTGCGAGTTTAAGTAGGAGTTCATAAAAACAATAGTGCTGTTGATGTGTGCGCTATCGTATGCTGTAGGATTTCTAATAACAGTTCTTACACCAACCTGGGTAATACTCCGCACTTTTAAGCTATCGTGCCAGTAGGCCTGCAATTCTGTTTGCAAACGTTTTTTCTCATCTTTGGATATAATGCCGTCAACAATTACCTTGTTGCTATAAACAAATGGTCTGTTCTCAGGGTAATTTCTAACAACAGTACACGACGCCAGCAGCAGAACTACTAAAACGATAAATGAAAGAGATTTAGCCGGGCCGGACAATAAAAACATAGCGATATGCTGAGTAAAAATGAAATCAAATATATTCAATCTTTACGCCATAAAAAATCCCGGGATGACGAAGGAGTGTTTATAGCGGAAGGTCCAAAGATGATGCAGGAATTAGTGGCAAATGACTTTGAAATTGTTAAAG
>DASVST010000662.1:0-2051 GCA_036387965.1 Segetibacter sp.
TTTGCTAGATAGCAGTTCTTCTTCTGAAACAACAATTTCATCTAAATTTAGGCAGCGCCCAAAACCCAATAATGATAGATTAATCGTGCCTTTATCATTTTTCCTTATAGAAACAAAAATTCGTTCATTTCTAAAATTGTATTCATAACTTTTAAAATGCTCACATTCTCTATAACTCATTAATCCTTTGTATGATGTCTTCTCAAAATTTTCTAAGGTTTCTACTAGAACTAGACTGTCTATTTCTATATCGCTCTCGAGATATAAGGTTTTGGGAACTGCATTTAAATCAAAAACATTTGTGGATATTGGTTGCAATCGGCAGTCTTTTTCGCAGGAAGCTAAAGTTAGAATAGCGCTTAAAAATGATATAGTTCCTTTATTCACGATTGTATTTCACATGTTTTTGTCTTGTCCTGAAATACGTTGACCATTTTCAGGTTATTAATTAGTTCAAATCTATTAATTTTTTAGTCGGAACATTGATAAGTTTTTAAATTCCTGACGGGTTTAAAACTTACCAACATTCCTACGCAGCTTTACGTGCGTATGATTTGTAAAGTTGTTTATTATATTCTTGATGTACGTGTTGTGGAGTCTTAAGATCCAGGCTCCAATGGATTCTTTGATTGTTATATATTTCAACTGCTTCAGCGACCATTTTTCTTGCTATTTCAATGTTCTTGATTGTGTTCTTCAGACCAAATTCATATTTCAGTATTCCGTTGATTCGTTCTGCCACAGCATTCTCATAAGGATCATATTTTTGTGTTGTGCTTAATATAAATCCTTTGTTTTGAGCGAACTCAGAGAAATCCGGACAACAATATTGGATGCCTCTGTCACTGTGATGAATCACGCTTTTATGGTTGTGTATTTGATTCTTGGTTGCCATTTCCAAAGCTTCTTTGACAAGTGATACTTTCATGTTATTATCTAATTTCCACCCCATGATCTTCTTCGAATACGCATCTGTCACCAAAGCCAGATAGGAGTGACCTCCATCAATCTTGATATAGGTGATATCGCTGACAAAGACTTGTTCTGCGTGGCTTAGGGTTAAATCCTTGAGCAGGTTAGGAGATGTGTAAAAGAAGTGCTTAGAATCAGTTGTGATGTGGAATCGTTTGGTTTTCTTGACCAGTAACCCATAACTGCGAAGCAAGTCAAATAGCGCATCCCTGCCGATTTTTATATTGTTTTCTATTAGATCTTTTTCAATGTATTGCATTAGTTTCCGCGTGCCGGCCTTAGGCATTAGGATCCTTAATTTACGTACCGCTGCAAGAACTATCTTATGCTGCTGTTCTTTAAGAAAAACGTATTGAATTCTTTGATAATAAGCCTGCTTGCTTATTCCGAAGCATTGATAGAGCCATCTTTTTTTATAAGGCTTAGACGCTTTTTCTCTATCTCTTTTGCTAATGCTTCGGGCAAATACTTTTTTGAAAGATGCTCTCCTGTAATGTTTTCAAAATCAGCAATGACATCTTGTTGGAAGTCTTTTACAAACTCCAATTCCTCAATGCGCTCACGAAGTTTCTTTATCTCATCGTTCTTACTCACAGCTTTAGATTTAGACTCAAAGTTAGATAATTTCTTGCGCCAGTAGTCAATCGAACTTCGTGAAATTCCATACTTTTTGGATGCATAGTTAAGTGAGATCTGGCCATTGTTGATTTCGTCAATGATGGAAAGTTTAAGATCAAAACTTATCTTTTGATACTCATTTTTTCGACAGGATTGTTTTTTCTGTGGGTTCATAGGATACTAAAAGTGTTTAATTTTTAGTCAACCTATTTTAGGACGAGAGGTCGAATAAGTCTACCGCTAACGGTCTCGGCTAATTATCAGTTGCGTCTTGGCGACCTGAGTCTTCTCTGCAAGTTAAAAATATAAATGGAAGAACAATGTTGCGGCGTGCAGAAAGCAGCAATTGTAATTAGCCAATGTTACCAGCGGTATATACTACGTCAGAAAATAATTTTTAACAACAGATGCGGCGAGTAAAACCACAGCGAAAAATGTAAAGAAAGTTAGTTTCGAAAGAG
>DASVST010000663.1:0-25252 GCA_036387965.1 Segetibacter sp.
AACCCAAAGAATTTGAAGGGTTTAGAAGAGTTTACAAAATACCAGAAACAGGAGTGCTTTTTACAAAATTTAAACAAACCCAAGGAATCCATAACCGCAAGTTTTTTTATGTCACTAATAATGGAAACAGAAAAGAGTTAGGTATTCTTGACCATAGAGGGTATAATGAAAGTTACACAGTCAATCCAAGACCCACAGAGCCACCCAGAGATAGTTTAGCTGTTTTCACTCCTGAAGTTAGCTTTGACCCTTTGCTCAAGACAAAATATTACTATACGACTTTTACCGTTGGAAAATATCAGGAATAAAAGCATGGAATTACCTTTATCCAGATTTCATTGACAGTCTAAGACAAGTGAGAGCGAAGAAAAACGCCCTATAACAACAGCTTTATGCAATAGTGGCTTTAGGAATACCTTAAACAGAATATCTTTAATGAGCTTTATAGCGACAGTGGAGAGCAGAACAATGAATGCCACTACTGCATAAAGCTGAAAAACGTTAGCAGTCAGCTTATTCGACAGTTGCATTAGAAATGAAACTACCGAAAACCAAAATATCAATCAGACACGTTTTATTTGGTTTAGCAATTATTACCAATTTGATCTCTTGTAACCAAAATCGACAAGGGAAACAAGAAACAGACAATAACGCTCAACTAATAAATTCTTCAACAGTAAGTAAAGAAATTCCGATTTGGGCAAAAAACATTCCCGACTTTGAACTAATAAAAGGAACAGAAACATATAACGACGGAATGATAAATAATGTCTCCAACCCGACTATAAAAATTTACTCTCCGAAAGAAAATAATACAGGAGTTGCAATCCTTGTATTTCCAGGCGGCGGTTACAATAAACTTGCTATTGACCTTGAAGGTTCAGAAATATGTGAATGGTTAGCTTCAATCGGAGTAACAGGAGTACTATTAAAATACCGGGTTCCAGCGTCAGGGCATCATTATGACAAAGATTGTGATTGCGGAAAAGACCCAATCAAACCCCTTGCTTTGCAAGACGCACAAAGAGCATTAAGTTTGGTTCGCTTCCGGGCCAAAGAATGGAATATCAACTCCAACAAGATCGGTGTAATGGGATTTTCAGCAGGTGGACATTTAGTTGCGGATGTAAGTACTAATTACAAGAAACGAGCCTACTCCATCACTGACAATATTGATACTATAAATTGCAGACCTGATTTTGGGTTATCATTTTTTCCTGGTCATATGATTGTGCATACAAAACATCCATACGACGTCAACAATACACTTCACATTGACAGCAACACTCCTCCTATGTTTATTTTGCAAGCAGGAAACGACCCTGTTGATACTATTCAAAATTCATTGGTTTATTATATTGCTTTGAAAAAAGCAGGTGTTCCAACTGAATACCATATTTATGCAGAAGGTGGACACGCATTTGGCTTAAATAGAACAGCACTTGACAATCCGGATTGGAATAAACTTCCAATAGCTGATTGGGAAAGCCTGGTTGTAAGATGGTTGCAGACAATAAAAATGACATCAAATCAGAAAGCAAGAAAGCCGAACCGCTAACAAGGTATTTATAAAATTGTGGCTGGAGGATAAGCCTTCAACAATAAATGATTATTTTTCTTTTGTAGTTAATTGAGACCGCCGTTTTTCAAATGCCACAACTTCATAAACACTTTAACGTTAGCAGCAATTTTCTTCCCTGCGAGTTTCCTGAAAGTGACTCGCAGTGTAATAAGATGACCGCGAGTCCCCAGGCGGAGACTCGCGAGGGAAGAAAATGATCGGAGGCTTCTTTATGTGTTTTCGGAGAAGGTAGATATAAGGTCTATTATCTTCTTAATCCCCTAATCACTCAAAGCGTGGTTCAGATAACTTCTTTATTAATTCTTCATTAGCGCCGCGCCGCGGTTCTTTATTTTACCCATGTAGCTGTCTTCTACTTTCAATTCTTTCGCGGCATTAACTTCCGCACTACCAACGCCGGTGTTTTTAATATCTACGGTTTGCACAACAAAATTCCCCGCTTCTAAACTGCCTACACCTTCGTGGCGGAATACGGCGTTCTGTGCTTTGCCAGAAAGCGTCACATTGCCTACACCTTGGTTGTTTAGCAATATTTTATTAGCTGTCAGCTTCAGATCCACGTGACCCACGCTGTTAGTAGAAAGCTTCAAATCGTTAAGCGACAAGCTTCCTGCTGATTTTACATTACCAATGGTGCTTACATCCAGGGTTTGCAATTGCTTGAAAGTAACGTAGACTTTCAGTTTTAACTTGCCGCTATTTCTATTCTTCAGCTTATCCGTATTGATCACCAGCTTTGAGCCTTCTTTCTTTACCGTGAAATAGTCCTGCAGGTTTTCGTCGGCTTCTATTTTCACGCTTTCAGTGCTCCCTTGCGATAATTCCAGTTCAAACAATCCGCTGGCTTTAAGCGCATCAAACGAGCTGATCGCTACATCACGAGTCACTACTTTTCCATTGCCTTGAATAATTTCATTTTTGTCTTGTGCAAAGCTCGCATTGCATACTAAGCTTACTACAGCGGCTAAAAGGATCTTTTTCATATTACGAAATGGTTTATGATTATAAATGATTAAACGAATTCCCTCATGGGACGAAAGTAGACTCCCGAATGTTACAGCAAAGCCGGCGTTTTGTGGCAAGTGGTATGAAGAGTGGTTAGTCGGTAGTCCTTTGTTTATGAAACGAAAAGCACCATCATTGTACCCAATGATTTTTGATCAGCCCGAATTAAGCTCGGTTGCACTATGAGCTTACCTAAAGAGTATAACTAAAGCAATTATAACCCGATAATCAAGACGAACAGCCGCTAACAACAGCTTTATACAATAGTGGCTGAAGGAATAACATTAGAGCAATATCTTAATTAACTTTAGAACAGTAATAAAACAGCAGACCCGAATACCACTACTGCATAAAGCTGAAAATCGTTATGTGCCATTTTAGGAGACATCTTGCGAAAATAAATTGACAGACAAAATTCAATGATTTATAAAGAATTTCAACCCGACAAATTACTAACCTGCTTCGTTAAGAATTATTGGTGGTTTGACAATAATACAACTCGACAACTTGACTTTACAATTTTGCCAGACGGCTGTTTCGATCTAATTATTTCGTTTGACAACTACCAACAAGAAGAAGTGTCGCTAACGGGACTTTGGACTAAACAAGTTGAAGTTTCTATTAAACCAAACAGACAACTTTTCGGAATACGCTTTAAATTATTGGCGGTTGAATATATTTTAAAACAAAACATTTCAGCGTTTTGCGACGGCGAACAGCCTATGAAAAACGACTTTTGGCAATTAGACAAAACTTCATTTAAAAATTTAGAAAAAGTAACTGAAGAATTGAATAAAACTATGCTTTCAATTTTAGGTAGTCAAAAAAGTATCGACTGCCGAAAACAAAGCCTTTTCAACTTGTTGTATGAAACAAACGGGCAAGAGCCAGTTAAAAAATATTCGCAAGAAGTTTTTTGGACAAGCCGACAAATCAATCGTTATTTCAAAGTCAGATTTGGTATTCCTTTAAAATCATACTGCAATATTTTAAAATGTTTTGCCTCATTCAGACACATTAAGAAAGGACAACTCTATCCCGAGCAAAATTATTTTGACCAATCACATTTCATAAAAGACTTAAAAAAACATACGGGTAGCAATCCAACTGATCTGTTTGAAAACAAAAACGACCGATTTTTACAATTAGCAACGATGACAGAAAAGTAGTTTTGCATATAGATATATTGAAAATATCGCAAAATGAAATTCAGTAACATTAGACTTTTAGTGAACGACTTTGACAAGTGCTTCGCTTTTTACAACGACATTCTTGATTTAGAATGTACTTGGGCGCAAACTTGGCGACAACTTCGTGAGTTTTAATATTGGAAACCCATCAGACTTACTTTGTTTAAAGCGGAACTTACGAGTATTGCAATTAATATCACATACCCAAAGAAAAATGAATTTTTGCAAGACAAAGTAGCATTAATAAAGTATGTTTTTAAAAAGCATGATGTGAAGAATTTTACTGATAGCAACAACCTTAACAAACATTATGAAACGAACAATACTCATCGGAATTTTATCCTTATATGTACAATTTGGTTATTCCCAAGAAAAAAATGAAACAAATAAAACTGAAAAAAAAATGGAAAAAGCATCAATTTTAGGTTTAAGAACTACGATTTATAAAGTCAGCGATATCGGGAAAGCAAGAGATTGGTATGCGAAAGCATTTGAAACGAAAGCATATTTTGACGAACCATATTATGTAGGATTTAATATTGGCGGCTACGAATTGGGACTTCAGCCAGAAGAAGGACCAAAAGGCATAAAAATAGAAAGCGTTGTTTCGTATTGGGGAGTTGAGAAAATCCAAGAAGTTTATGACCGCCTTATATCATTGGGAGCAACGGAAAATGAAAAACCTTATAATACTGGTGGAGAAATGATGACTGCAACGCTAAAAGACCCATGGGGAAATGTAATCGGACTTATTTACAACCCATATTTCAAGCTAAAAGAATAGTTTTTAGGACTATGAAAAGTAAGACAAACATAAAACTTCCGCTGACAGACGTTGAAAAAGCAAATTTGAGAAAGAACAAAATCAAAATTGCAGACATTCTTGACTTTGCAACGGACGAATTAGAAGTATTGCTTAACGCTACAACCGAACGAGCAAAAGAAATTTACGCGTTAGCAGAATTTCAAACTGTTCCGTCAGTCGGAATAAAATTTGCCGAAGACCTTGTGTTTTTAGGTTACTATTCGCTAAACGAACTAAAAAACAAAAACGGTGCAAAACTGACAGATGAATACGAACTAAAAAAAGGATATTGGACAGACCCTTGCGTTGAAGACCAGTTCAGATTAGTAGTAAACTTTGCAAATACACAGGACACGAAAAAAACGTGGTGGGATTTTACGGAAGAACGAAAAAAGTTTCGTACGGAAAACGGTTATCCAAAAAGTAGACCTCAAAAATCATGGGTTGAAATATTAGGATATGTACAGAAAGACAAAAACGCCTAACCGCTAACACGGGTTTTGCGTCAGGCGGGGCGATGTGCAAACCTGGAGCTTTGTGCTTCTATTTAAGTTTAGTGCTGGTTGACAGTTTTGTGCTCCGAATCCCGCCCGAACGCAAAGACCCAAAACGTTGCGCGTCATGCTAAAGTTCTACTTATAATCTGCTCTTAGAAACAAATCTGTTTGGTAATACTGTTTTACTTTGTACTATGAAAAGTATACTTTCCTCATTAAAAAAATTAAAACCTGCTCATTGGCTTTATAATGTATTGCACTATAAAAATCTTTTGCACAACAAGCAAGCATACAGACAGTATAACTTAAATAAGCCACTATTTGCTTCTGTTTCAAGTAAAGATTTTCCTGATAAAAAATCAAGAGCATGGTTAGACGTAGGTAATTCAAAAGAGTTGTCACGTACTCATCCCGCTTTCAGTACGTTTCCCGCACAGGTTCAAGAGCAGTTGGTAAATTGGTCAGAAAATGGATTTATGTTGTTACAAGGGTTCTTTGATTATAATGGCGTCTCAACTATCAATAATGAAATCACAAGAATAGTGGAAAAGAATTTGATTGAACCAACTCATGATAATAAACTGCCTTTTGCAAACCGAATTTCTCCTGTCATCAAACAAGTAACATATACCCCATCACTCATAAACATTTTAAATTTCATTCTTGGTAAAGAAGTTGTTTCTTTTCAAACCTTAAACTTTATAAAAGGGAGTAACCAACGGGCACATTCAGATAGTATTCACATGACTACTTATCCACTTGGTTATTTAATTGCTGTGTGGGTAGCCTTGGAGGATACCAACGAAAATAATGGCCCTCTATTCTATTATCCAGGTAGTCATAAACTGCCATATTTGCTTAATAACGATTTCAATGAAACAAGTACTACTCTAAAATTAGGCAGAAAAGATTATTCAGATTATGAAGACGTTATTGAAGAGATTGTTGAGAATAATAAATTAGAAAAGCGAGTTTTCTACGCAAAGAAAGGTGATGTTTTTATATGGCATGCTAATCTTATTCATGGAGGCTCTCCCATCAAAGACCATTCTCTTACAAGAAAAAGCATGGTAATACATTATTATGCAAAAGATGTAATAAAGTATCATGAAATTTCTGAAAGACCATCTTTAATGGACGACCAATTAATTTAACAACTGTCATTCTAAATGATATTACTATGCGAAAAAAAAGCACGAACGCACAACAGTGTTTATAAAATTGTCGCTGGAGGTTAAGCATTCAACTATAAATCATTATTTTGCTTTTGTGGTTAACTGAACTTCACGTCTTTCAAATACCACAACTTCATAAACACTTAACGTTATAGGCAACCAAACAAACAGAGTAACGACAAGAAACTATGACAGAAGTACATCATTTGAACTGCGTAAAAATTGTTTCACCTGTTAACGACAATGTTTGTGGACACTGTCTGTTGCTCAACGAAAATGGAAAACTTGTTTTGGTAGACACTGGTATTGGTCTTTTAGACACATTAAACCCAATTGAGAGAATAGGACAACAACTTATTGATATTGTCGGGTATCGTTTTGACGAAAATCTAACTGCCGTTCGACAAATTCAAAATTTAAGACTTGACCCAGAAAAAGTAACAGACTGCATTATATCTCATTTAGACAACGACCATATAAGCGGACTTTCAGACTTCCCGAAAGCTATTATTCACATAGGAGTTGAAGAACTTGGAAATTATAATTCCGGCAATCCTCGATATTTGAAAACGCCTCTATCTTATAATCCGACAATGAAGACCTATCAAAAATCGGACTTTGATTGGTTTGGGTTTGAAGCACGAAAAATTATTGTTGACATCGAAACAGAGATTTATCTCGTTCCACTCTTTGGACACACATTTGGACATTGTGGTGTAGCATTAAAAGTGAACGACAAATGGTTGTTTTACATTGCAGACGCATACTATATGAAAGTAGAATTACAGGACAGCACTCATCCCGTAAATGAGTTAGCTAAAATTGCTGCTGACGATAATGATTTGAGAATAGCTACCATTGACAAAATCCGAAAATTTATGAATGACTATCCAGAAGTTGAAGTTTATAGTTATCACGACATCGGAGAATTTAAAAGCCATTACAACTAACTTGAAAATGAAGAATGGGCTGCCACTAACATCGGTTTGGCAGTGGGGCTCAACGAATTCTCGTGAGCTTTTGGACTATATTTGAACATCGGTTGTTCGATAGTCCTCTAGTACTAAAATCCCCCACTATCGTCAAGCCGAAAACCGTTAGATGCAAAATAAAAAACAGCTTATAAAATGAATTTACACAAGCCATTGGCCTTAGTTGCTATCCTGTTTTTTTACTTCAACAGTTACTCACAGACTGATGAGTTATATAAAATAGTTAGTAAGTTAGACAGTACCTTCTTTCAGGCTTACAATAATTGTGACCTTAGCAAACAGGAAGCTTTTTACTCAGACAGTATAGAATTCTTTCATGACAAGAGTGGTTTAGAAACATCAAAACAAAAAATTTTAGCAGACACTAAGAAATATATATGTGGCAAAGTAACCAGAGAATTAGTGAAAGGTAGTATAGAGGTTTCTCCTCTACCCGGATACGGTGCAGTAGAATTAGGAATGCATAAGTTTCATAATAGCCAGGAGAAAAACGACACACCTCGTCCAAGTAAGTTTCTTATTATCTGGAAAAACAATAATGGTAAGTGGACAATCACCAAAGTTATAAGCCTTCACTAAGTTAAGATTACAGGTTGCCAAACGCACAACACCAGCCTTAAAAATAAGCGAAACAGGATTGTATCGTTGGATATTTATTCTTTTGAAAGCAAGAGGTAAATGGTTTTTAATTACTCCTGCCTTCGCTAGATTTTTTCTATATCAAAATTTAATTATTTTCTTGAGTCCATCATCCATTACCAGCATCCTATCGGTAGACTACAACAGGTGCAGCTACAAGCTCTTGTGTTTAAAATTATAATGATGTGTTGTGCTAATTCTGTTGGTGTGCACAACAGCCAACCGGCAGCATGCTTTAATAAAGTCCGGGCTTCACGGTTTTGATTATCAGTTATAATGAAAAAGGAGTATTGAAAAGTTAAGGAAAGATTCCTGAAGGATGCTGATAGTATGAGTAACACAAAAATTGCTGATGAATATTGTTACTCATTTCAGAAGTAATACGGCAGCTAAAAAGGATCCGCAAGTTTGTAGGAAATCTTTTATAAATAAAAAACAACCCGCAATTGCGGGTTGTTTTTTATTTACTTCTGATTACTGAGCTAAGGATATCCTAACCTGTAATCCTGCTCTTGTATTTGTTACCGGAGCTGATGTTGAGATGTAAGGAATTACCCTACGCTGATCGAAGAACAGTTTCAAGTTAACCCTGTTGTTTAAGATGTAATCAATTGAAGGTTGAATGGTATAAACTTTTTGACCTCCGGTGCTGTATGAATTTTGCTGATCTAAACGGCTGTTGCTTGTAGCATCATCCCGCATTGCTAAATCTAGGCGGAAGCTAACATCATTCTCCAGTTTTTTATCCTTCATTCCCGGTAGCCTGAATGGTAATGTAAAGCCACGTTTACGCCAGCTTGCACCAACAGTCCACTCCGTGCTGTTTACTTCGCTTAACTGAAAATCTACAAGACTCAAACTTAACTGCCTGCTTTTCTTGTATTCGAATTTAGCATTCAGCTGACCGTTTGTTGTAATGTCAAAACCGATTAATGGACTAAACTGCTCCTGTATGGTAATGTTCGGCACAAGGAAGAAAGGAATAAAGTTTCCTGATGTTGTGTCTATAAAACCAGGTGCATTATACCTGAACGGATCCTGGTAAAGTAATGCACTTGTAAAGCTGTTCATACCAAGGCTGCCATTATAACCATGCGTGATGCTTATGGTGCTAAACGTTCTTGCTAATGCAGGTATACGTGTAAGCCCTGTATAAGTAGCACGCCAGTTTGGTTTTGGTTTTATCTGGCTAAACGGATTTGCTTTAATGTTTGGGTTTGACTGGTTAATTGTTGCCACACTTTGCGGATCCTGCCCAGTGTAGGCAGCAATAAACGCAGGAATTAAAACATCCTGTGAATAACGACCGTATCCCTGCCTATATCCATCCGGCGTTGTAGTTAAGCCACGTTGCTTGAAGTAAGGATTTTCGTTTGCCAATCGTTCTGAAAGTATCAACCTGTATGCCTCAAAATTTGTGTAAGTAGTTGAAATCTGATTTGGATTTTTCTTCTCAAATAAAGTATTGAAGGCAATATAGCTGACATTAAATCCGCCGGTTGCTAAGGGACTTAAGTGATTGAACTTTCCACTATCAGGTAAAAACTTAAACAACTCTGAATAGTCTTTGGTGAAAGTTTTATCAAGATTAAGATCAATATTCAATTCTCTTATAGGCTCAACCTGTGCAGTAAAGCTTAGCTTTTGATCGAGGTTTTGCCTGAACATAAAGTTGAACGTAGAATCACGTGTTATAAAGCCGTTTGCTGCTTTATTGTTCAACCAGTTTGTATCAGGTTGCCTTCCGAAAACATAATCTAAACCAGGTGCCATCGTCCTCCAGTTCTGACCTAAAATTTGTGTGCTGTCAGTGTATCCCGGCAGCCTGCTTCTATACGTCTCACTGTAATTTACGGATGCTCTTTTTACCATCGTTATCAGCCTGCCTCCTGCTTTAGCAAGACCCGCTGGTTGTGGTGGATGAGATGCAAGCCACGCTTTCTTTTCTGCCCTGTAGTCCTTCTTCCATTTACGAAGTGCTAGTGTTCTTTTCTTACCTGTTAAGTCTTTAGTTACTTCTTCTTTACTAGGCAATTTAGATTCAAACTTTTCACGTGGCGCCCTGTCTGTATCTCTTGATACATTTTCGGGTGAAGTGGAAGTGCTGTCTCTTTTGCCTGCTCTCTTACCGGTGCTACGATTAGCTTGTTGGCCTTGCGCATTTTCATCTAATGCTTTTAGCCACCTTACTTTACTGTATAATCTTGTTAGATCAAACTCTCCGGTTATATTATGTTCCTGGCTGTTTTCAATTGTGTTTCCAAGATTGATTGCAAGGCGGCTTGCACCGATCCAGTTATAAGTTGTACCATAACTATAGCGACTGGTAATCCAATCCGTTAACGGAAGTTTAGATAATGGCAGATTATAGCTTGCAATAGCCTTTTGTTGATACAAAGTGTTTCTGCCACCGTTAAATAAATTTTCTCTTACTGTATCTTTTTTGCCCCTCGTGTCAATGCGACCATAAGGCTCATCAATACGTGCATTATTAACTGCAGTAAAATCAATATTTACTGAGCGGGTTAAATCCCAACGCATATTATAGTACCTGTCGAAAGTGAAGAACTTATCGTAAGTGGTATCCACTCTTTCTACTCTTTGATCAAAATTATTTACGATACGCGGCACAAACTCACCAAACTGGCGATTGAGATCTGCCCTGAAACTTAATAAGGATGGCTTAGGATTGATATTGAAATCTCTTACCAAACCATACCACGGCGATCTTGACTTTATTAAACGTTTGAATGGTTCAATATACTTTGGTTGCGTGTTGTACGTATAACCTAAACCACCACGATGTTTAATAACATCATTCTTTTGAATTAATGGAGTTACCTGTTCAAATTTGATATAAGAATAACTAACATCAATATTGCTTGGGCTCCAGATGTGTTGTTTTTTACCTGGCTGTAAACGTACGTTTGTAAAGTTTAGAGTCTTGATAGTTGTTTTATCTAAAGCGGCGTTACGTACTGAATCTTTCTTAACGCCGGCACTATTCATCTTAGCCTTTAACTTCAGATCCTGCTCGTATGGATCGTACTCAGGTGTACGAACTGTTTGATTTATACTTGCATAAACAGGTATTGATAAACCCAATCCTTTTGGAAGCAGCTTACCCAGTTCAAGATTAGTTGCGGCATCAAACTGCGAAAAGTTTTCTCTTGCCCGTTCATTTACCCTTTGCTCAAGAGTACCAAAGCCTGTAGTATATGTGCTTGCAGATATTGATAAATTTCCAAGATCAGCGAGACCGACATCAACCCTACCTAAGGCAGCATAACCGCCTTCTTCATCGAGCCTTGAAAAACGCAACTCGTTTACCCACACCTCTGCATTAACGGCAGGTCTATCCGGCAATCCTCCATTCTCAACTCCTATCAAAAACGCTCTTACTTCAGCAAGGTTAGGATTACCCATTATCCCATAAACTTTATTTCCAACTTTCTCTCTATAAATGTTTGCGGGGTTTTGAGAACTGCTGTTTCGTCTCAGCTTAAGTTGTACTAAGTCCTGGATGTTGAGGTCAAGATTATTTGAATCTGGCCATACTTTTCTTTGTCCGTCAGGGTCATTTGCGTAACCTTTTGGTGGCGCGGGGGGAGTAATTGACAACGGAATTTTTATCTCGTAATAGTTATTGATAAAATCCTGTCCAATCCTTAAAATAGCATACAGTTGTTTCTCTTCAACGGGGAATTGTCCTATTACACTTTCAGCATGAATAAACATATTGAGCTTACCATATTGACGCATATCGAGGTTCATTGTTTTAAAAGCACCTCTAGCTTCTCCATCTCCAAGATTTCTAATACTAAAACTCATCGCCTGCTCATTCTGCAACAAGTTGATATTATTATTGCTTAACTGCTGCACTCTTTCAATTCCGGGAGGAATTAAATAGTTTACTGGTCTGCGCTGGCTATTTTCTTCAAGGTTAACTGCTAATACGTTGAATGTAGAGGCAGAACCTGGAGGTAAAGGTTGGTATGTTCCCGTTACATCAATATTATTCTGGAAAGTTCTCCATTGATTTCTAACTAAATCTAAACGTGCAAAACGTAACACTACCGAATCTTCAAAATCGGTAAGGAACATCCGCATAAAACGGATCGATTTAAAGTCTGGAATATTACCTACACGAGTTGCGAAATCCCTGATAGGTATACGGAAGAGGAACCAATCTTCAGTGCCGGTACTGTTATTAGCGTATCTAACTGGAACCCTGCGCTTATCTGTAATGTACTTTGTAGTACCTACGTCCATGCCCGGTCTTAGATCAATTTCGTACTGGTAGTATTCTTCCGTTTCGTTTAATGTATTATCCCGATTCAGATCTTCATTATCAGGATATAACGTTGCAGCAGGACTAAATTCAGAATTACCTGTCGCAATGGGTGAATTACCCTGCGGATTATTAAAGTTTTTATATCTGGATAGTATGTCTGCATTTGCTGCATCGTATACTGGATCTCTATACCAGCGATAGTTATCATTTGAGGGATCAGAACCAACTCTTTGAGCGAAAGTAGAATTTGCACCATGGATTGTTCTTACTTCCTGGATAAACTGGCTGCGCCTGCGTATTTCAGTAGCATCGTCCATACCATCAAAGCCAATATCCTGTTGTCCACGATCTGCAGGATCATTACTAAACGCCTGGGTTACCTGAATTGGATTGATTGGCTGATAACCCCAAACACTGCTATCTAATGCTGTTGGCTGATTTGGAGTAGGCATCCCATTTTCATAAAACCGGCGACCATCTTTCAGAACGTCTTCGCTGATGGTACCAAGGTTCAAAAATAACTTTCCGCCACTGCTTGCCGGATTTTTGACGAACGGATCCTGTGCCCAAAATTCTATATACTCTACATTACTTGTCTCAAAATCGGTTTGATCGATTGAACGCATAATACCACCCCACTTCTTTCGCGGAGCTCTGAACTTGCCATTCATATCTACTTCCGATGACCTTGTTTCAAAATTGTAAGGACCAATATCCGTAGGGTAATAAGCTAAGTCGAATGTAACAAGTTGGTTCTCTCCCAGGTTTGGTGTTCGCTGCGGAAAGATCTCCTGGTTTGCTACCGGCCTTACTCTGGGGTCACTTAACGCGTTAAGATCTTTGCGAAGCGGGTTATTTGGACTTGACTTGTCTTGTAAAATTGGCTCGATATTATACCATGCAAGTTTTGCCCTGTTCCTGTTGTATTCAAGATTATCATTTAAGGATCCTTCGGGAAATAAATTATTGCCTTGCGGAGTAGAAGCCAGTGACCATGCAATAAAAGGAAAACGCAGATCAATGCTATTACGTGTTCCTTCAAAATCATCTAAGTAGCTCAACCCTTCCTCACCACTGCCAATTTGTTTTGGATGGCCCGGCTTTAAAATAGCGGCCTCACCATATGCATTTATGGTAGACATGGCTGTAGTATTATAAAAAGGAAGCTTATTTAATATGCGTGTAAGCTTTGGAAACTCAGAACGATAATTGAAGTCAACACCATACATGGTATTCTTTATCGGGTCTTCACCATAATTTGTTTTAGTAAAATATGGTCTTTCTCCAAGTCGAACCATTGAAACACCTAACGATAACTTTTTACTTGCAAGGTAATCGGCCCGAAGTCCTAAAAAGTTACGTTGCTGAATACCGAACGAGGCATTGTTTTCGAACGCTACGTTAACAGGTAAACCGGTATTGAGTATTGCCTGGTTAAGAATTTTTACACTTCCTAAATTATAGTCAATTGTGTAATCAATGTTTTCACGAAGCACTTGTCCACCTGCTGTAACAGTAACCGAGCCGGGTGGTACATTAAATGCACCTAAATATATTTCGGAAGATGAAGTACTTTTTCCGGAACCCTGCATTACATACCTGTTCAGGTTTGCAAAGGTTTGAGCAATAGCTTTTATCGAATCATACAATTGGAAATAAGCATACTTTGGAGCTAAGGCTGAGGCAGTTTGGCTGAACGCTGAGGAGGCGAGATCACTGCCAAAGGGTTCTAACACCGGAAATATGATTTTGCCTTGTTGTGGTATAACTGTAAAGCCTTCAATGTAATCAAATACACCATCAGGCTGCGGGTCATTTTGATTGTTTAATCGGTCCAGATTAAGTATTCTTAATAAGGATATACCTTCCACTCTTTGATCTGATTCAGGTAAAAAGCGTTTTAATCCTCCGCTTGGTTCTTCATATAAAACGTTCAGTTTAAAATCCTGGCGCTGTACACCCGGAAGATCTAAGGAATAAACATTCTTCATCATCAAATCCCAAATAGGAAGTTGCGGCCTTTGAGAAGTTGCTTTTAATAATTTTAGAAACAATACTTTTTGTACACCCTGGCGCGAAGAATCTAAGGCTACATCCTGCGAGAATTCACCCACCTGGTAAACTTTTCCGTTGACAGTATATTGATATGCAACACCTAAAACCTCATCGGGCTGTAATTGCATATTAAGAGATAGGAAACCAATCTGTGGGTTGAAGAAATATTCGTTGACGTTTAACTTACGTGCAAACGTTTTTTCAAAATCTTCTACAGGACGTAAGCGTCCCGCCAATAATGTGCTGTTTATTTGTGTAGGGTTCCTGTTATTTGGATTTGATGTAAGGAAACTGTATAGAGTGTTTGCACTATTGTAAGGTAAAGAACCCGCACCCACTCCGGGGTAATTTGGATTATGAGGTGCTCCTTCTCCTAAATCGGCAAAACCCACCACGTCTCTTGTTTCAGTAGTAGCGCCTGTTCTGTTTGTTATCCAAACTTCCATCCGCTGAATTTGTACCTGGCTGTTTACCACAGGCAGGTTTCTCATTGCCGTATTATAATTTTGGCGGAAATATTGTCCTAATAAAAAGTGGCGGTTTTCTTCATAATCATCTAACCTTTTTTCGAAACGTTGTGTAGTAGCACCACCTTGTAAAGCAAGCGATTGACGTTGTGCTTTTTGGTTAGCTAATACACCGGTAAGAAAAAGCTTTCCGAACTGAAGCTGTGTTTTTATACCAAATAAACTTTGTGCACTCGGTATTAATGTACCTTTTGATTGCCAGGTTGTGTTTCCTGCTTCAATCAATTTTATGACCTCATCATCCATCCCCTCATAATGCAATTTCAACTGGTTTTCAAAATCGAAATTTGCAAGTGTGTTGTAATTGATGGGGAGTTTTAACTTGTCGCCGATGTTGGCTATTACGTTCAGGTTGGCGTTCATATCAACATCTAAACCACCGCTCTTACGTGCTCTTTCTGGTAAAGTTGGATTTTTGATATTTTGTCCCTGGTAACCAAGTAAAAGATCAACATTTCCCTGCGGACGAATATCTACTTTTAAACCATTTGGTCCTACACCAAAAATTCTATCAAACAGTTTATCGTAAACCTGGAGTTTAGGTCTTTCAATCTTCCTGTTTAAAACACTTAATGTATTCGACCGCTTTTTGAAATAGTCTATTTCAGCCTGCCTGCCTTGCAACTTCATCATCTCATCAAAAGTGAGGTAGGTCGGCGTACGGTAAGTGCTGTTACCAACTTTTTCGACTATATAGTATTGCTTTGTTTTTGGATCGTATTGAATATCTCTTTTAACAATCCCGGTATCAGAAAGATTGAATGGGTTGTTGTTTTTGTAGGTGAAAGGATCACCTGGTCTGTCTTGAATAGGATAACGTGTAGTATCTCTACTGTTACTGGTAGAATTTTGTGCGAATGACATAGTAGTGCAGAAATTTGCAGCTACAGTCAAGACTATAAATAGGCTAAAGGCGCGATAATTAGGGGTCACTCTCTGTAAACACTGGTTAGGTAAAAATCACGATAGGCTATACATTTTTTAGGGCAAGCTTAATCAAATCTTCCAATATCGGAGAATCCTGATTAGCTGCCAGTGCTTTTTTAATGGCTTGTTCTGCAGAGGGACGGGCAATACCAAGTGAAATCAACGCATTTAACGCATCTAACTCCACCCTATTGTTTACAGAGGTTGAAATTAATGATTCATTTGCTTGTTTTCCAAATTTATCTCTCAATTCAAGAACTAAACGTTCGGCAGTTTTTCTTCCTATACCTTTTATAGCTTCGAGCTGCCGTGCATTTCCCTGTACAATTGCTCTTATTATTTCATCCGGTTGCAAACCAGACAACATCATTCTTGCTGTTGCTGCACCCACACCTGATACACTTATTAATTGTGTAAAAAGTTCTTTTTCCGACACTTCAGCAAACCCATACAATGTTTGTCCATTCTCTGTAATATGCAAATAAGTATAGAGTTGGCCTTGCTCTTTATTACAAATGGCAGAATAAGTATTTAAGCTGATCTGACACTCATAGCCAACACCATTCACATCTACAATAACCTGGGCGGGATTTTTTATTAAAAAATTTCCTCTAACAAATGCAATCAAATCATGTGTTTTAGCGTTGTGATGATGAAAAGGCCGTTTTGACTAACCTCATCAGGGGGAGCAATATTAAATCATTACCACGGATTTAGAAATTCTCCCCCTTAAGTTTTAATTAAAATGGAAAAAGTTAAAAAAAAAGAAATAATTTAACAGTCCTAAAATCAACACATGAGAAAAATTACTCTCTCTCTTTTTGCAATCGTCCTCCTTATTGGCTCTTGCCAGAAAAAAGATTTAAAAACTGCTGAAGACCAGGTATCATCACCTGAACAAATCAGTGGACGTATTTGTGCTTCTGATGAAGTATTACAGGCGCAAATCGCAGATAATCCTTCTAGAGGGAAGTATCTGGAAAACCTGGAAGAATATACAGAAACCTACAAAGGCAGATCGCAGGGAATCAATTTTCGTGCAGACCAAACCTTATATGTTCCTGTGGTATTACACATTGTACTTCCAGATCCGAACGTTGTTTCAGATGCGCAGATTAAATCTCAGTTTGATGTTTTGAAAAAGGATTTTAGCAAAACGAATTCAGAGTTATCGAGTTCAAGCGTTTATCTCGCCGGTTATGATTTTAATGCTGTTGCGAATTGTAAGGTTGAATACTATGTGTCTAATATTGTAAGAAAAGCAACTACTGTTACTTCTTTCGGAACAAATGACGCGGTAAAGAAAACTTCATCAGGTGGTAGCGATCCTATTGATCCTACAACCAAAATGAATTTTTGGGTTTGTGACCTTAGCAGTGGATACTTAGGGTATGCACAATTTCCCGGTGGCTCAGCATCAACTGATGGTGTTGTTATAGATTATCAGGCTTTTGGAACAACTGCAAGCTATCCTATGTATGCTTCTTTTAACCTTGGTAGAACTGCGACACACGAAATTGGTCATTGGGTTAACCTAAGGCATATTTGGGGAGATCGCAGATGTGGAACTGACTATGTAAATGATACTCCTGCACATGATGGGTCGAACGGTGGATGCCCTTCCCCGACTTTGAGAAGCCAGTGTACTGGAAAACCATTGGAGCAGTGGATGAATTACATGGATTATACTGATGACAAGTGCATGTACATGTTTAGTGGAGGTCAGAAAACAAGAATGGATGCTGCAATTGATGGAGCAAGAATTTCTTACTTTTCTACAACTGCACCAGCTACAAGATTATTTTAATGTCGATTAAGCACTTTAGTGTATTATATTAAATACAAAGCCTCCTGAATCTTCAGGAGGCTTTGTATTTTAAGGAGAATGTTGGTAAAGGATACAGTATGTAAATGCAGCCTTAATTAATGATTTGTAAGAGATGCTTCGCTAAGATTTTGCAGCAGGAGAATTTTTTATAAGTCGCTTTACACGTACTGATAATTCTACAGGATTGAAAGGCTTCGTTAGAAAATCATCCGCTCCAAGATCAAAGGCTTCCATTACTGTTGCTTCTTCGCCGATGCCGGATAATACAATTATAGGAATATTGCTGCCTTGCCCCGATTTAACTACACTGATAAATTCTAAACCAGATGTATAGGGCATTAAAATATCTGTAATGATCAGATCGGGAAGATTGTTTTCATAGGCCTTTAAAGCTTCACGTCCATCAGAAACACTGGTTACTTCATAACCGTCTTTTTTTAATTTACCTACTATGGCCATTAACATTACCGGTTCGTCTTCAGCAACTAAAATTTTCATCTGGCAGTGTATTTAATGTAGGGGAAGTCTTAAATGTAAGTTGGTTAAACTTCTGCGCCAAACTTTTCCTCCAACACTTTTTCAGCTACTGCAAATTTTTCCTTCACCTTGTCTACCAGGGTTTCGAGTGTGTTTAGCTCTACCCTGTTTTTTGCATTGTGCTCTATTTTTTCAACCCAGGTAAAAATTTCCTTTATTTTGATAACTGAGAGAGAGGATTTTGCATAATGAGCGGCTTTAAATAAGGAATCGTAATCTTTACTGATCATGCAATCTTCTATTTTTTGCAAAGTAGCAGGCATATTTTCAAGAAAGGTTTGAATCATTGTATCAATGTATTCCCTATCGTCGCCTCCTATTTCATACAACATGCTCATATCGATTGCAACTTCTTCGGTTGAAATAATATTTGAATTGTGAGAAATACCCGTGGGGGTTTTATATACTTTATTTATAGCGTTGTATAAGCTTTCTACAGTAAAGGGCTTAGAAACATAGCCATTCATTCCACACTCAATACACTTTTCGTCCTCTCCATTAATAGCAAGGGCTGTCATAGCAATTATAGGAATGGGATTTTTCATTTGGTTCCTAATGTAGCGGGTCACATCATATCCGTTCATCTCCGGCAATTGAATATCCATTAGAACAAGGTCGTAACCGTTTGACTTGATCTTTTCAATTGCCTCCTTTCCATCTACAGCAATCTCTATTGAAACCCCTAATTTCTGAAGTGTATATTTTACGACAAGCTGGTTGATGTTATTATCTTCAACAACTAATACTTTATTATATTTTAGCTTAAGATCTTCCATAGATTTACTTTAGAATCAGTACATGTGCCTGGATTAATCGGCACTTAATAACGTATAAATATAAATTTCATTTTCTCACAGAATATATATTTTATTCTGCTATTCATTTAAAACTCATACAATACTGTGTAAAGCTATAAAATATTTACGACCAACTATTTACACTCGATTTTTTGCTTTCACTTTATTTTAACCTATAACTAAAAGCATTCTTTTAAATTTGCCCGATTTAATTTATAAACTGCCTAAGAACCAGATTCATTTTCGCCCTTAACCAATCACACCTAATCATGAAGAAATTTCTATTAACGACTACTTTTTCAATCTTCCTTATTGTTGCACATGCACAAACAGATAGCGTTAATTCCCGATCAGCCAAATCAGTAAACTGGAAAAATATAGATTTAACTAACCGCAGCAACGATCATTTCATGGTTCAGTATGGTTTTGATGCATGGTCTGGAAACCCCGACAGCATTCAACCAAAAGGTTTTTCGCGTTTCACCAATGTGTACTTCATGCTTGATAAACCCTTTAAAACGAATCCGCGATTCAGTGTGGGTCTGGGTGCGGGAATAGGGAGTAGCAGTATATTTTTTGAGGGAACAAATGTCGATATTAAATCTACAGGAACCAGGCTCCCATTTAGAAATGTAGACTCAACAGACCATTTTAAGAAGTATAAGTTATCAACTGTATTTCTTGAGGCTCCTGTAGAGCTAAGATTTAATACCGATCCTGTAAATAGCAATAAGAGTTTTAAAATAGCCCTTGGCGCTAAGGTGGGAACATTGATAAATGCCCATACCAAAGGAAAGACACTGGTAAACAAAGCGGGACAAACTATTAATGATTATATAGCCAAAGAAAGCAGCAAGAAGTTTTTCAATTCAACCAAATTAGCCGCTACTGCCCGCATAGGTTACGGAATTTTCTCCTTTTATGGAGCATACCAGCTTACGGCAGTTTTAAAAGATGCCGCCGGTCCTCAGATGAAACCATACTCTGTCGGTTTCAGCATCAGTGGCCTGTAATTTGAATATAAATATTATGGCAGCCATCGGCATTACAGCCGGTGGCTGTTTCTTTTATACATGTACCTTTGATAAAAAACTAAAGATTTGATTGATAAAAAAGATAAAATAGCCAACGAAGAAAGAGCAGTTCTAGTGGGGCTGGTACATAAAGAACAAAGCGAAGCGCAGGTTAAAGAATATTTGGATGAGCTCGCTTTTTTAGCCGAAACGGCAGGAACAGTTGCTGTAAAAAGGTTCTTCCAAAAATTAGCACATCCTGATAGTAAAACTTTTGTAGGAAAGGGTAAGCTTGAGGAGATTAAAAACTATTGTGAAACCCATGATATAACTCTTGCCATTTTTGATGATGAACTGACCGGCTCACAAATTCAGAACATTGAAAAAGTACTTGGCAGAAAAACAATTGACAGAAGCGACCTGATACTTGACATTTTTGCGAGCAGGGCTCGCACTGCACAAGCAAGAGTGCAGGTGGAGCTGGCACAATATCAATACCTGCTGCCGAGGTTGAAAGGTATGTGGAGTCACTTAGAAAGGCAAGGAGGAGGAATTGGATCGAGAGGACCGGGAGAAACTGAGATTGAAACTGACCGTCGTATAGTTAAAGATAAAATTAGCCTGCTTCGCAAGAAATTATTAGAGATTGATAAGCAAGCGTTCACCCAAAGAAAAGATAGGGGCGAGTTTATACGTGTTGCACTTGTAGGTTATACCAACGTTGGCAAAAGTACTTTGATGACTCTTTTAAGCAAGAGTGAAGTTTTTGCAGAAAATAAATTGTTTGCCACTCTTGATACCACAACCAGGAAAGTGGTTTTTGAGAATACACCCTTTCTTCTAAGTGATACCGTAGGATTTATAAGAAAGCTTCCTCACCATTTGGTAGAGAGTTTTAAAAGTACATTGGACGAGGTACGTGAGGCCGATATTCTTTTGCATGTGGTAGATATTTCTCATCCACAACATGAAGACCAGATTGGTGTGGTAAATAACACTTTGCAGGACATAAAAGCTTTCGAGAAGCCGATATTAACCATTTTTAATAAAATGGACATGTACGAAAAAAATACCTTTGATGAATGGCTTGAAGCGGATGTAAAGGAGGAAATTCTTAAAGACCTGAAACAAAAGTGGGAAAATGTAACACACGGAAACTGCGTATTTGTTTCAGCAACAGAAAGACGAAATATTGATGAGCTGCGCGATACAATTTTAAACAAGGTGAAAGAGATGTATTCAGTAAAATATCCATACAAAACTGAGTTTATCTATTAGGAGAGAAATGACTAATGAAAGAAAAGAAACTAAAGTGGCATAAACTAGCCGACACTATAGATGAAATAAATTGGGGCATAAACAATATGACTATTGTAGATGTGGCAGGAAAGAAGATGACCTTGTTAAAAAACGACAATGAACTTTTTGCCTGTGCCCATAAATGCCCGCATGCGGGTGGTATTTTGGCTGATGGTTTTATAGATGGTGCAGGATATGTTGTATGCCCTATTCACCGGTACCGTTTCGATCCTTCGAATGGGCGCAATGTAACAGGTGAAGGATACTACCTCAAAACATACTCTGTTAATGTGCGGGAAGGTGGCGTTTTTATCGGGATAGAGGAAAATACCTGGCTCGATATATTTAAATAATAATGTTGGAGAAAATATTTTGCAGGAAAGGATAATCTCCTATTTTTGCACCCCATTGAATAAATGGGAAATTCCTCCTTAGCTCAGTTGGTTAGAGCATCTGACTGTTAATCAGAGGGTCTCAGGTTCAAGTCCTGAAGGGGGAGCTTAAAAAAGCAGCTACGGTTTAAAGTAGCTGCTTTTTTTATTTTAAAACGATTCAATAGACCTCGATTTTTATAGAGATTCATAAAAGCTGAGAACAGATTCTTCAATTACCAGCCACTATATCTAAAGCATTATTTAGAAGCCTTATCTCCCAACATCAATAATTCACTTGCCTGTACTTCGGTAACATGTTTTTTGTTCCCTTCTTTATCGTTGTAGCTACGATTAATCAGTTTACCTTCTATTGCTACTTCGGTGCCTTTGTTTAAAAACTTTTCGGCTATTTCAGCAACTTTACCCCAGGCTACTACGGTGTGCCATTGCGTGTCAGTTACTTTTTCTCCCTTTGCATTCCTGTATGATTCGCTTGTTGCCATGCTGAAGCGGGCCAGCTTTTTACCACCCTCGGTTGTTTTAATTTCTGGTGCATTGCCTAAGTTGCCAATCAATTGAACTTTGTTTTTAAGTGCGTACATAACTTTTAATTTTTGTGACCACTTCGCTAAGCTATAGTGGTCGATTATTAATTTTCATTTATTTCAATCATCCGGAGGCGCCATCCGCTTGACAACACAAAGATGTTGTTGCAGGAAAGCGGTAGTCGGTTTTTATACCTTTACATTCGTATATAGCCGTTTGTAAACACTTGCACATGCTAGCTTTTCTGATTATCTTGTGTAGATGAGTGTGACTGCCGAAACAAAAGCCTGTCTTGCCTGTGGCAAAACGGTTAAAGGAAGAAGTGATAAAAAATTCTGTGACGACTATTGTAGAAACAACTACAACAACGAGTTAAAGGCAGACAGCAACAATTATGTCCGCAACATCAATAATGCTTTAAAGAAAAACAGGCGCATACTCGAAGAACTTCTTCCGCCAGATGAGGAGATGAAGAAAACAACAAAGGAAAAGCTATTGCATGCAGGATTTCAGTTCAAATACACCACTCATACATATACAAACAAGAAAGGCAATACGTATTTTTTTTGCTATGAATATGGCTACCTCCCATTAGAGAATGATTGGTTTCTGGTGGTGAAGAGGAAGGAAGAGTAGAATCTTCGTGACTTTCTAACAAATCTGCATATTAGAAATATAATAGTTTTTTTCTTTGCTCCTATTTTAGCTTAATAGTAGCACAAAAGATGAACGAAATGCGACGCAACGCTGTTCAATCACGGATATAATGCCCCTACCAAATTATCTATAAGGTATTCATTCCAGCAACAACGACCCAATTGCCTATTTACCCTTATTTTTGCGCTCCCATACTTACCGGGATAAACAAGATTAAACTTTCGCTATGAGTGTATTAGTAAACAGAAATTCTAAAATTATTGTACAGGGATTTACCGGTACAGAAGGTACTTTTCATGCTACCCAAATGATTGAATATGGTACGAATGTAGTTGGTGGAGTTACACCCGGTAAAGGTGGCAATACTCATTTAGATAAACCTGTTTTCAATACTGTAGCCGATGCTGTAAAAAATACAGGTGCCGATGTAAGTATCATTTTTGTTCCGCCGGCTTTTGCTGCCGATGCAATTATGGAAGCTGCCGATGCAGGAATTACTTTGGTTGTATGCATTACAGAAGGCATTCCCGTGCAGGATATGGTTAAGGTGAAGAATTATTTGCTTGATAAACAAACCCGTCTTATTGGACCTAATTGTCCTGGTGTAATTACGGCAGATGAAGCGAAAGTTGGTATTATGCCTGGATTCATATTTAAACAAGGACGCATAGGAATTGTGTCAAAATCGGGTACGCTTACTTATGAAGCTGCAGACCAGGTTGTGAAGGCTGGGTTAGGAATAAGTACTGCAATAGGTATAGGCGGTGATCCTATTATTGGTACTACCACAAAAGAAGCAGTTGAGCTACTGATGAATGATCCTGATACTGATGGCATAATAATGATCGGAGAAATAGGTGGTGGCATGGAAGCAGAAGCTGCACATTGGATAAGAGACTCTAACGTTAATGGATTACCTGGTAATGGCAAGAAACCTGTTGTTGGTTTTATTGCAGGGCAAACTGCGCCTCCCGGACGTAGAATGGGACACGCCGGTGCTATTATTGGTGGAGCTGATGACACCGCTGCTGCAAAGATGAAGATCATGAGAGAATGTGGTATTCATGTAGTTGATAGCCCTGCTGACATTGGTAGAACAATGGCAGAAGTAATAAAGAAGTAACAAGATTCTGTTGATATATTTAAGCTCGCTGCGGTTGCAGTGAGCTTTTTCTTTTTATACTGATGATTAAATTTCTTTCTTTGTCTTGATGGATACAGATTACCTAATTATTGGACAAGGCTTATGCGGAACTTTGCTCAGCAGAAGTTTGATGCATGCAGGCAAACGTGTAATCGTTATAGATGAGAAGAGACCGTTTACTGCAACCAAAGTAGCCAGCGGTGTTATCAATCCTGTTACTGGCAGAAGAATAGTAAGAACATGGAAGATCGAAGAACTTTTACCTTTTGCATTTAATACCTTCCAGGCTTTTGGAAGAGAAATAAACCAGCAACTTGTATCAGAATGCAGCATCATTGATTTTTTCCCAAGCCTGCAAATGAAGGAGGCTTTTGAACAAAGACTACCTGATGAAACTGAATACCTGCGTCGGCCGATAGATGCTGAAAAATATAGAACATATTTTAATTATTATTTTGGCGCAGGAAAGATATCACCGTGCTTATTAGTTGATCTGATTGTTATGTTGGAAGGATGGAGAAAGAAACTCGTTCAACAAAACATTCTTAGAGAAGATACTTTTTCATGGAATGATTGTGAAGTAACTAATGAGTATGTTACATATAAAGATGTTACTGCAAAGAAAATCTTATGCTGTGAAGGTGTTGCAGGCTTTGACAATCCTTACTTCAAAAACCTACCTTACTCACGAATGAAAGGTGAAGTGATAATTGCTTCTATCCCTGATCTGCCAAGACAAAATATTTATAAACAAGGCATTAATATTGTTCCATGGAAGGATGATCTATTTTGGATTGGCTCAACATATGAGTGGGATTTTAAAGACCTGCAACCAACACCTGCGTGGAGAAAAAAAGTTGAAGAACATTTGATGCATTGGCTGAAAATTCCTTTTGAAATTGTAGATCATGTTGCTTCGGAAAGACCTGCAAATCTTGAACGCCGGCCTTTTGTTGGATTACATCCTCATCATCCGTCAATAGGTGTATTTAATGGAATGGGAGCAAAAGGTTGTTCATTAGCTCCGTTTTTTGCAGAGCAATTTAAGAATCATCTTTTGTATCAAACACCTATATATCCTGAAGCTGATGTTTGTAGATTTGAAAGAACGCTGCTACGCAAGATGAATTAATTTGAATCCGTTTTTGTTATTATAGTCACTCAAAACCTAAGCATGCAAAAAGCTGAACCTGTTTATTCAATACCTGCACGTTACAGAAAGATGGAGAACCTGCACATTGTATTTTGGTTATTAAAAGATATTAGCTGGTGTTTAATCTGGAAGCCTCTTGGCATTTTGATGGTTGCTCCTACTTTGATTATTGCAATAATCATCAGCATCAGAAACAGGCAATATGTATCAGAAACC
>DASVST010000664.1:0-4704 GCA_036387965.1 Segetibacter sp.
ATATTGGATTTACTTTAAGTATTCCCCTCACATACTTATCCACAAAAAAGTTTATATGAATAAACCTATTTAGATTTAGTATCTAACAATTAAAAATATTTAAACCACAAAACACATGAAAATTACAAAGCTACTTAGCACTACTTTAATGGCTTTAATCGTTGCAGGCTCTTTTACGGGTTGCAAAAAACTTGCATCAGATGAAGAAGTTACTACCATAAGCAAGGATGAAAAGTCGTTGATTATGGCAGCAGGCTTCAACGAAAATTGGGCTGAAAAAACTGCTGATGGTAACTACCTTATTGAAGGTGATATCCTCTTAACAAAAGCACAGTTGTCTGACATGGCAAGAACTACCCCTACAAACAACCTGATCGTTGCTAATGAAGAACATTACCGGACTTATGAATTAGTAAACACAGGGGGCAGTGTAAGAACAATAACTGTAAGTCTTGGTTCAGGTTTTCCTACTCATTACTCTGCGGCTTTAGACCAGTCATTGGCAAGGTATAACAGCTTTAATTTGAATCTTAAATTTCAAAGAGTTGCAAGCGGAGGTGAAATACATATTTCCGGTGCTAATCTTGGAAGAAGCTTCGGTGGTTGTATACTCGGCCAAGCTGCCGGCTTCCCAAGTGGAGGTAACCCGTCATCTGGTTTTACGCTCAGTACCAGCAGGTGTGCTACAGATTATTTGAACACTGTAAATAAAGCTGATGAGGTTATGGCACACGAAATCGGTCATTGTATTGGTTTCCGCCATACTGATTATATTAACAGGGCAAGCTGTGGTTCTACCTCTGGTGAATCAGCAGGTACCATTGGAGCTGTTCATATTACCGGAACTCCAACAACTGTTACAGGAAGCTACAATTCATGGATGATGGCTTGCACAAATGGAGATCCTACTATTACTTCTGCTGATGTAACTGCATTAACAACAGTTTACTAATCCCTTCAAGTATACTGCTTTACGAGACATCTTTTTTTATTAAATACTTGTTCACAATAGTTATCTCGTGACAACTTAATATTAAATTGAAGTACATTATTAACTTCTAAAACCAAACTACATGCACATGAGAAAAATTCTAAGCACAACCGCCTTAGCTTTATTGCTTACGGGCACATTTATTAGTTGTAAAAAAGAAGCAGCAACGGAAGATGCTAATGCAATAACCGCTGATGAAAAATCAATGGTAAAAGCAGCTGGCTTCAATAGTAATTGGGTTGAAAGAACTGCTGATGGAAATTATCTTGTTGAAGGAGACATACTTTTATCTGCAGCTGAACTAAAGGAGATGGGTGGACAAACTCTAACCAATAACTTTATCGTTGCTAATGAAGAACATTATCGTACTTACAATTTAGTTAGCACTCCAAGTACAGGTTATAGAACAATTACGGTTAGATTATCAAGTGGATTCCCCGCGCACTATTCTACTGCTTTAGATGCATCGCTTGCAAGATACAATGGCTACAATCTTAAAATTCGTTTTCAAAGAGTTAGCTCAGGAGGAGATATTGTTATTTCTGCTTCTAACTTAGGAACAACATCGGGCGGCGGATGCATACTTGGACAAGCCGCCGGCTTCCCAAGCGGTGGTAATCCATCGAAGGGCTTTACTTTGAGCAACAGCAGTTGTGCTACAACATACTTAAATACATCTACAAAAGCAGATGAAGTTATTGCTCATGAATTGGGTCATTGCATTGGCTTCAGGCATACTGATTACGTAAACAGATCAAGCTGCGGCCCGGGTGGCGGTGAGTCAGCCGGTTCAGTTGGGGCTGTTCACATTCCAGGTACACCAACAACAGTTAGTGGAAACTACAATTCGTGGATGATGGCATGTACAAATGGTAGCGCATCATTTAGTTCTTCTGACGTAACTGCACTGAATTATGTATATTAATATTTGACTTCTCCTGTAAATCCCTTCCTGGCAGGAAGGGATTTTTTTATGTTTGAGTTTGATAAGAAAGCAACTACCTTAATCATTAATTTTCTGGTTTTTTAAACTTCATTTTATTGCAGCTAATGCATCAGCTTCTGTTTTTCCATATTAATTGTCATTACAGGTATATCTTCTTACTTTTTCTTTTCCTTCTACAGTTGCAATCTCTTGCTCAAAAAAAAAGTAGCTATCAAGACAGCATATTTAAGAAATATGCTTCTACTTCTATCAGGGGTTATGAAGAGTCAAAGTTGTACTATGTAATTGAAAGTAGTAATAGCATAAATGCATCATTAAAAATTACCAGGCAATTAGATGAACATCTTGCCATTATTGAAATACCAAATCAAACTGAATTTGAATTGCTAAACAAGCAAGTAAAACTTGCTGCTGCAACTGATACATGGAAGCTTTCGCCACAATTAGAAAAGCTTTTTAATAACAATAAAATTGACTTACAGCAATACATTCTTACCGGAAAAGATTTTGATGAGCTTGTGAAAGTTTTGGATGAGAAACAAAACAATGTAGTTATTGTTAGTGTCAATCGTCCTTCAAATTCTGTTGTAATAAAATGTAAAGAGAAGATTCTAAGAGACCAATTAATGGCTTTGAAGGAAGTGATATTTATTGATGCAGCAACAGAAGCTCATCCTGAAACAAATATCATTGGTTACGACAGAAGCTTTCACGGTATCAATGCTGTTGATTTTCTTATTCCCGGCGCCAATGGAAGAGATATTGTGAGTGGCGTGAAGGAACAAAAAATGGACGAGACCGATCTTGACTTATGGAAGCGGGTATTGCCTTCGCCGATTGAAGCGACTACAAAATCACACCATGCAACAGTAATTGCTTCTATAATCGGCGGTGCAGGAAATAGTTCTTACGAAGGCAGGGGCATAGCCTGGAGATGTAAATTTTTCTCAAGCTCGTTCTCTAACTTATTTGCTGATGACCCAGCAATATTAAATTCTAATAAAGTAACTGTTCAAAACCATTCTTACGGAACTGTTATTCAACAATTTTATGGTGCTGAAGCTGTGAGCTATGATGCGCATACATGGTTAGATAGACATTTTGTTCATGTAATTTCTGCAGGTAACCAGGGGGAGTCCTTTGCTTCCGAAGGCAGGTATGCGAACCTGCCGGGTTTTGCTAATCATACGGGTAATTTTAAAATGGCAAAGAATATTATCACTGTTGGTGCAATCGATAATAAAGAAAACATTTCTGCCCAAAGCTCAGCTGGCCCCACGTATGATGGACGGATAGCTCCACAGTTAATAGCACTTGGCCCGAATGGCACTTCTGATGCAGCAGCAATTGTTAGCGGAACCACGGCAGTAATGCAGCAAGTATATGCCGACAGTAATAACCAGGCACTACCGGCTGCATCGCTTATAAAAGCTGTATTATACAACACTGCAGAAGACATTTATAAAGTTGGTATTGATTATAAAACTGGTTATGGCTTATTAAATAGTTATGCAGCTATAAAAAGCTTGCAGCAAAAAAACTTTAATGAAGGTTTATTGTCACACGGGCAACGATGGACAAAGAATATTTCAGTGCCTCCTAATACGGCTCAATTAAAAGTAACGTTATCATGGACAGATAGTGCCGCAACAGTAAATAACAATAAAGCTCTTATAAATGATCTTGATCTTGAAGTGATAGAGGTAGCCACCGGTAATATTTATCAACCATGGGTGTTAAGTACTGCTCCAAACAAAGATTCTTTAACAAAGGAACCGACAAGAAAACGTGATTCGTTAAACATAGCTGAGCAGGTAAGTCTACAGGTGCCGCCAGCAGGCGATTACCAGGTAAGAGTAACAGGCACTAAGGTTTATACTCCCTCCCTGCCCTTTCATATTACGTACATTGTTGATACACTTAATACTTTCAACTTTACAAGTCCTCAACATGCATCTGACGTAAACAGGGAAGAAAATGAGATGCTTAACATCAGGTGGAAGACATATGTTGCTGATACAAATGAAACAGGAAATCTATATATCAGCTATGATTTTGGTAATAGCTGGCAACCCTTGGCGCAATCTATTAGGTTAACAAATAAAAAACTTCAATGGCAGATAAAAGATACCAGTTCTGTTGCACGGTTGAAAATGGAAACAAGCTTTGGTGCTTTTCTTTCTAATAATTTTCTAATAAGTGAAGTAATAAGACCGGCGGTGGATTTTAATTGTACAGATTCTTTTCGCCTATCGTGGAATAAACATGCTTATGCTGATTCATACAGAATTTATAGTCTAACCAATCATCCTAATTTAGAACCAGTACTAACTGTTACAGATACTTTTGCTGTATTGCAAAGGTCAGTTTATCCCTCGCTGGTATATGCAGTTGAGCCTGTTTTAAATAGCAACCTTTCTGCTTCTAGAAGCGTAGCATTGAATATAGAATTGCAGGGTGTTCAATGTTTTTATAAAACGCTAAACTATAATTTATTAGATTTTAATAAGCTGAATTTACTGCTTGAATTAAGTGTTGCAAGTTATGCAGACAGTGTGTACTTCGAAAAAGTATCATCTTCCGGTCAATTGTTGCAAACCTATGGTGGTGCTAAAGTCATCAACAACAATCTAATTTATACGCAGCTTGTTGCTGAAGTGCCTTCGGGTATTACATATCTCAGGGGAAGAATAAAGTTAAACAGTGGAGCAATAGTATATACTAGTGTTATTTCTGTTTTAACATCGGGCAATAAAAATATTCTATT
>DASVST010000665.1:0-12267 GCA_036387965.1 Segetibacter sp.
CGGCTTGTTTACTGTCAAGCCACACACAAACATTTCAAGGATAGCCAAAACCAATCTGATCATTATCCCTTCACTAAATCATAACTATGAAGCAGCGGTTAAAGGAAACCAGTTGCTGATCGATTGGATCGAAAATCAATATAAAAACGGTGCTGAAATAGCGAGTATTTGTACCGGTGCATTTATGCTTGCATCATCGGGTTTGCTGGATGGAAAAAGCTGCTCTACACATTGGGCTGTCGCGGAAAGGTTTAGAAGTATGTTTCCAAATGTTAATTTACAAACTGACAAATTGATCACAGACGAAAGCGGAATTTATACCAATGGTGGCGCTTATTCTTTCCTAAACCTCATCATCTATTTAATTGAAAAATATTTCGACAGGCAAACAGCAATCTTTTGTTCCAAAGTATTCCAGATCGAAATGGACAGGCAAAGCCAGTCAGCATTTATAATTTTTAAAGGGCAAAAACTACATGAGGATGACGTGGTGAAAAAAGCCCAGGCTTATATTGAAAGTAATGTTGACGAAAAGATCTCCATTGAATATTTGTCTTCGAGGTTTGCAGTTGGAAGGCGAACATTCGACAGGAGATTTATTAAGGCAACGGGAAATACGCCTGTTGAATATTCACAAAGAGTGAAAGTTGAATCTGCGAAAAAAGCACTTGAAACCAGTCGCAAAACAATAAATGAAGTAATGTATGAAGTTGGCTATTCGGATGTGAAAGCCTTCCGGGAAGTGTTTAGAAAAATCACAGGAGTGTCGCCATTAGAATACCGAAGTAAATACAACAAGGAGGCAGTGGTTTGATGATCATAAAACCAGCCTTTCATCATTTCAAAATGGTTCATCAATGCGCGACTGATGCAGGGTATAAAGCTCTTAATGCATTAAATACCGCCTGGTGCATAATTGTTGCATGATCTTCTTGTGGTAAATAGTCAAAATAGACACTTACATTTTTACTCTTTGTGCCCTTTATTTTTTCTGCCAGCAAGTTTGCATCTACTTCCATCACACGCGCAACTTCTGTTGGTGTAAGCCCCTCCTTACCTACTCCTATGTAAACGACCGTCTTCTTAGAAAAGCTTTCGGTTAAAATAGTAGAAGTCTGATTCAGCAGTGAACCATTATCCCACCACAAGCTTGGACTGATAATAATGTACTTATTAAACAGTGTTGGTTTCTTTAGTAATATTTCTGTTGCCAATAGTCCTCCAAAAGATTGCCCGATTAGAGTTTTGGAATTATTCCCTTTGTATGTCTTCTCAATAAAGGGTTGTAATTCTTTTTCAATAAAAGCCATGAACTTATCTGAATGTCCTGTTGTTGGATATTTCTTTCTATCCCTTTCGATGCTGGTCGGATAAGTAAAATCCCTTCTCCTGTCTACCGTAGCAATACCTACAACTATTGACTTAGGAACACGATCTATCCACGAAAAATTATTAAACTGGTAGAGTCCAACAACATGAATAAAGTCTTCATCTGCTGAGCCATCCAACAAGTAAGTAACAGCATACTTAGTTGTGTCATTCTTATTGTAACCTTCAGGAAGGTAAATATTCAAAACTCTTTTTTCTCCTAACACTGTCGACTGAATTTCGTCAACTACACCAAGCACAAAAGGTTTGCTGCCAGGGGTTTCTACCGGCTTGTTTTTTTGAGCAAATGTAATGGCTGTTGAAAATACCAGGATAATATATAATGCTACTGTCTTCATGTGTTCAATGTTTAAGTGTCATGATCTTTCTGACTTAATTGCCTCTAATAACTTGGCTATGTATGCCACTAAGATAGAGGGTGTAAGTGAAATATGCATGTTCTATTATTAGAGCATCGACAACACTGACAGTAAAGTTGAAGTAAGACCACTACGCCGGTGAATAAGAGGTTGATACGACAGGAAAGCCTGCTTGTATGCTCATGCAGAGGAATCCTTTCTTCTATATAATTATTTTAAATTAGATCAGAACTTGACCAGACTAAACTATTTACAAATTGAAATGAAAGTGAAAATGCTTTCATTAAGAATTACTTTAGGGGTACTGACAGAAAGTATTAGTTACAATCAACACCAAGGTGAAGCTTAAAGGTTTTCTTTTTATTGAACCCTTTTATTTAAATCTTCCAGTCCTGTATTTCGTTGCCTTGCGCTCTTCACCTGTTTATTACCGAACCGGTAAGTAAAATTCACTTTAAACTGCCGGCTCTCCCAACCTCCCGCAGCATCTACATATAATCCTCCAAACCTGCTTATACCAGTCCAGGGCATTTGCTTAAAAATATCGCTGACACTTGCTTTAATTGTTCCCTGCTCTTTTAGAACTTTCACCTGCAAACCTGCATCTAATGACCACATGCTCCTGCATTCGTAGGTAGCTGCCCAAACGTAGGGTGACATATAAAAACCGCTTAATTCTGCTGTCCATTTTTTATTAATGGTAAATGTTTGTTGTTGGTAGAAGTTGGCTACCGTGGCATTTAAATTAATTGTTTTGCCTTGCTCGAATGTTGCCCTGTAGCGGCTATGATTTACGCCGGCATTTGCATACACATTCCACCACCTGGCAATGCTGAATGGATAACTGGCTCCAAAGGAAAACACTTTTTGCCTTGCCAGGTTTCGTTGGGTAATAAAATTTCGTCTCCCCTCAATAGTATCTGTAATGGCTGCAAAAAAATTATGCACATTACTATAGCTAATGCTGGTCGACAGCTTATAATTATAAGTGTGTCTCAGTTCTATATTATGTGTGTATTGCGGAAGTAAAAAAGGATTTCCTTTTTGATAAGTCAGTTCATCTATTTTATTTTCAAAAGGATTCAGGTCCTGGTAAGTGGGACGGTCAATACGTTTGCCAAACGAAAGTGCAACAGTATTTTTCTTATTCATTTGATAGGTAACTCCGCCACTCGGAAACAGATTTAGATAATTACGTTTTACATTTTTATCAGCTATAGCATTGGCTGATACCAACTCACCCTCACTTGAAGTTTGTTCCAAACGAAGCCCAAGCTGATAGTTCCATTTTTTTATCTTTCTCCTGTATTGTGTATATATAGCATTAATTAGCTCCGTGTATTCAAATTGGTTACTTCTTACATTGTCCAGTTCGGGTACCTTGTTTATATAATTAAAAAAATTGAAGGTATTATAGGTGTGGGCATAAGAAGATCGGAAGCCTGCAGCGAGCTTGCCACTTTTAAAAGGTCGTTCATAATCTGCCTTTAAAGAAAGAAATTGAATCATAACAGGAGTATTATTCCCAAATATATATTCAGATAAGGTTGCTGTATTACCTGGATTAGTATAAACATTAGGTACATAAGCCCGCCCATCAAAATCATAATACCCGTAATCAGCATCTATGCTTAATTCTCTGCCAGCTGTATCTGCATAACGGTAGTTAATGTTGCTGCTAATGTTAAACCTGCTTCTGTGGGATGTACCGTTTGCATTTAAAATACGTGTTACCTGATTTTGAGATTGTGATAAGATCGGTGTACGGCTATGTGTAAATGTTTCAGCATCGCTAATGTTTCCGTTTATCAGAATGCCAAGTGTTTGCTGCTTGTTTATAAAAAGGTCAGTACCAAGTTTAAAGTTGTGAGTCTTATTATGGAAATCAGTTGTTGATTTTTGATCAAATATGGAGTCATTCTGGAAACGATATAAGTATAAATAACTCTCGCTACGGCTTCGGTTATAACCATAGGTGCCGAATACATTTATTTTACTATTTCTATGGTTGAGGTTTAATCCGGTATTGTACTTTGGATAAACACCAACGTTATACGCTGCATTTATTGATCCGTTTGTACCGAAAGATTTATTCTTTTTTAACCGGATATTTATAATGCCGGCATTACCTGCTGCCTCATACCTTGCAGAAGGATTGGTAATAATTTCAATAGCTTCAATATCTGCTGATTGCATAGTGCGCAACATTGCTGATACATCCTGCGCACTTAAGGGAGAAGGTCTGCCATCAATATATACCCGAATACCATTCTTCCCATTCATGCTTATATTATCGTCTTTATCAACCATTACATTTGGTGATTTCTGCAGCAATTCCAATGCAGTACTTCCTGCAGCGTTTATACTTTTTTCAACATTAAATATTGTCTTATCGGGCATTACCTCAATTACAGATTTACGACTTTCAACAGTTACTTCACTTAACTGTTTAGATGCAGTAATCATTAAAAGTGTGAGAGATATAGTTGGCTGATCTTGCAATGTGATGATTTGCGAGTATTTCTTTTTATAACCTACTAAACTTGCTGTAATAAAGTATTCGCCATTTGTAAGATTGTTGAAAGTGAAAATCCCTCCGTCGTTTGAAACACTGTATTTTACCAGTGATGAATCTTTAGCTTTTAAAAGTGCCAGTGTAGCATTAGAGATAGCATTGCCCGAAGTATCCTGCACTTTACCTGTAATTACTTGTGACAATGTAGTTAGTGGAAGCAGGCATACAAACACGTAAATAAACTTATTCATATTAATTCGTTTGCTCAAAACTATCTGCCGGCAAACCAATGTAAAAGAAGGATTCGTTGAACTAACAATTGCTTCGCCAAAAAGTTAATGCAATTCATCGACGCTATTGTCGGTTCATCGGTAAGTTGAAAGTAAAAGGGCGACAATGTGGAATTTTACTTATAAATTCCACTATGAACACTGCACTCTGGCAACGAAAACTATTCTGGGGCATTAGCCTTAAAGAATTAGCATTGTTGCTAAGCTTCTATTTTTTTATGGCTACCGCCTATTACATTGCCATCGTTTACAATACCCGACATTTTTTAAAGGGATCTACTGATGTTAGTTGGGTTAGTTTTAGCCGGGAGCTTATGGATTATGGCTTAAAATTCTTATTAACTATTCCTTTGTGGTGGCTCGTTTTTCGTGGCTTAAAAGCAATAGCATTATGGAAGAAACTGATGGTGCACTTTGTAACCCTTCCGTTATTCGTGCTAAGCTGGAGAACGATATATTATTATTTCTGCGACAAAATTGGTTATGGTCATTTAAATGGAGATGGTTCCGTTTGGGATATATACATACCTGGTTTGTTTTATGCAGTTCAGTTCGGATTGTTTCACATGATCAACTATTACAATGCGCTTCAAAAGCAACAAAAACTTTCGGCAGAATTAAAGCAACTTGCGGTTCAGAATGAGATGAATGTTTTAAAAGCGCAAATTCAACCCCACTTTCTTTTCAATACTTTAAATTCCATAAGTGCTGCTGTTCCCCCACATAACGAACATACACGTGAATTGATTGCTAAACTGGCTGACGTTTTTCGTTATGCAATGAATGCAGCACAAAAAGAATTGATTACCCTCGAAGAGGAATTGGATTTTATTAAAAACAGCCTTGTGCTGGAGCAAGAACGTTTTCGCGACAGGCTTAAAGTAGTGTTTGATATTGATCCACGTGCTCATAAAATGCTCGTACCACCAATGCTTCTGCAGCCTATCATCGAAAATGCTATCAAGCATGGAATCAGCAAAAGTGTTGAAGGCGGTGTGGTTTCTGTAAAAATTTTTTTAGAAGAAAATAAAATCAATTTTGAGATACGTGATACCGGTGCCGGACTTAATGGCTATTCTGTTTCCAGGCTTTTCAGTAAAGGAATTGGCCTAAGCAATACCCGGCAACGACTAAAGAAGTTGTATAACGAGGATATTAATATTGTAGCAAATACCCCAAAGGGAACCACGGTCTCGTTTAATATCCCCTTTACTCAAGCTGTATGACCGAAACAAAAGTGGTGATAATTGATGACGAGATGCCGGCACGTAACCTGCTGCGCCAATATCTTCAAAATTTTTCTTTTTTAAATATTATAGCAGAATGTAAAAACGGTATTGAAGCAGTTGGTGTAATTAATGCTTTACAGCCCGATCTTATTTTTCTAGATATACAAATGCCGGGTAAAACAGGTTTTGAAGTTTTACAGGAAATTGAATTTTTTCCTAAGATCATTTTCTCTACTGCTTACGATAAATATGCCTTACAGGCATTTGAAGTAAACGCTATAGATTACTTGCTGAAGCCCTATACAAAAGATCGCCTCGAACAGTCTTTACAAAAGGCTTTATCTGCTGAAAGCAGCATGCTAAAAAACCTTCAGCGATTAACAGAAAGCCTGCAAAACAAGGTTTACCCTGAACGTATTTTAGTGGAGCAGGGTACAAAGTTGGTCAGCCTTTCTGTACATGAAATTCTTTGGGTAGAAGCAGATGGTGATTACACCAAAATTCATACTATTAAACAATCGTACCTAAGTAACAAAGGGATCAGTGAATTAGAAATAAGGCTAAATCCACAGCAGTTTCAACGTGTGCACCGGTCGGCCATAATTTCTTTAAGTGCGATTAAGGAAATTCATAAAGATGCCGCCGGACCACAAATTACATTACTTGGTGGCACTGTTGTTAAAGTAAGCAGAGGCTATAGTGAAGCTTTTAAAAAACTTATTTATTAGATCACTTATAATTGCTTTGCTATAAATGGAAGAAGGTCTTCTATTGCGTTAACAACCTTTATAATCTTTCCGGTCTTGTCAATAAGTAAATGCGTGGGGTATTCAGTTATGCCTAAACTTTCGCTCATATATGCTTCCTTATCCGGAACAACAGCATAGTCAAACTGTTTTTGTTTTAAAAAAGGCACCAGGTCTTTAGCTGAATCCATTGCTAAGCTTACGAAAAGTATATCAGTCCTGTTTTTATAAGTGCTAACCAATTTGTTAAGTTCAGGAAATTCCTTCACGCAGGCTACACATCGAATAAACCAACATTTAATCACCAGTATCTTTCCTGCTGTTGCAGACTTATTATATACCTTACCATTTAGATCAGTAAAGCTGTAAGCAGGAAGTTGTTTGCCTTCCATGTTGTAATGCAACTGTTCGGTTAATGCCATTTGCCTAACGGTTGTTTCTATATCTGCGTTACTGCTGTTATGCTTGTAAAGCTTATACACGGGCATGCCGCCTTTTGTCGTTGGTTGATAAGCAACGAATTTTCCCGAAGCAAGTTTGTCTAATAGCTCTGCCTTAGTCACTTCACTTGAGTCTTCATCAAGTGCAATAAAATCTTGCGATAAATGGATATTATTCGTTGTGTACCTATACCAGGTCATAAAATCCCTGACAATCTCAGCACGGTTTACATTAAACCTTACATCTTGTGTGGGTATCTTGGTGCTGTCAGTATTACTACACGATAACAGCAATTGGAGTAGCACGATCATTAGTATTGTTGCCCGGTTCATCATGATTCCACTAAGATAGAGGGTGTAAGTGGAAAATGTAGTTCTATTATGCACATTCAAAACCCTGCCAATACCTACACGCCTGTTTATGAAAGTTATCAGTTGAACTAGTACACGATGTTTATAGTATCAGTAAAAGAAGTAATATTGACAAAATCATCACACATGAGACTAGCAACGATTACAGCAGCAGCAAAAGGCGATGCTGACAAAGAACTCGCTATGTTAAACAACGAAGTTGTAAAGGGCTCTGATGATGTTGAACTTTATATCCGTCTTTCTTCACTATACAGGATTAAAAGAGAATATGCACTTTCGTGGGAAGCTTTAGAAAAAGCGGAAAAATTGCTTGCTCAGGTTGATGAACAATTTGTGTCGGAAATAACTAATGAAGTATCTCCTTAATACGATACAAGAGCAGGCGTAAATTATTTAAGAAGAACTAATTAAGGTACCGGCTGCAAATGTCTTTAGCTATTTGCAACATACCGCTAAAGTTTTGAGGTTTCACATAATAGCCGTTAGCACCCTTTTCCAGGCAAAAGCGAACGTCCTCTTTATAATTTGAAGTTGAGAGAATAAGAATCGGAACCTCAGCGAATCCATCTATAGCCCTTATTTCTTCCAAACATTCCTTGCCCGATTTACTTGGCATATTCAAGTCAAGCAGAATCGCGTCAGGCTTTGGCATTTCATGTAAGATCTCAAACAGTTTCTGCCCATCCTTAGCAACAGTTACATTCACGTTACAACTTACTTTAACAACTGCTTCCTGAAATATGTCAACGTCATCCTGGTCATCGTCGGCGATAACAACATTTTTTATATTTGACAGCATAAAGAAGTTTTATATCAGACCGAACTGTGCTGATGCGTGTAATGTACAATATAAACGATTGAACGTATGTTAATTTATTGGTTCACAATAATTTATAATTGAAAAGGAGATAGGCGGATTAGGAATTAGTATGCTTACAACTCATCCAGTAATCTATAATAATCTTTAGCTGCTTTTCCATATCCTCCATCATGTCTTGCTTAACAAAGTAGCCCTGAACGGTCAAGTCGTAAGCTTTTTGTATGTCTTCAGGGTCATCACGCAAGGTGTAAAAAATGAAAGGGATACCCTTATTTCGTAAGAAATCATTCGACTGCATTTGCCTTCGCACTTCCAAACCACTCATGCGTTTCAGGTTAAAGGAAGATATCAGGATAAATGGCTTATCCGAAGTATGGTATAAATAATGCAAATACGCTTCGCCATTTGTAAAGAACTTTAACTCATTTGCTACCCCAATGTTTTTGAAGGCAAGCGTGAAGATGTGTTCATCGTCTTCATCATCTTCTAAAATAAGAATAGGCCCTTTTGTAGACATAAAGGTTTTTTGGAAAGGTAACTAAAACCTTTTCGCAAACTGTTATGCCTGAGGTATTAATTATTTAACGTGTAGGCGTTTACAGATGTAAGCTTATCTTTTATGAAGGGAAGCATTGCCGCTTTTATACAGGATACTAATAAAGACTAAAACATAGCTGAAATAGTATTATAAAATCGCATGTTGAGTAGTGGGAGTTTGCGCCGTGTCCCAGTAATTCGTAACATTTTTTAGTAGTTCAACCAAATTACCATACTTGTTGGGCTTGGTAAAAAAGCCTTGTGCAAACAGATCATACGCAGTATCAATATCCTTTTTATTGGTTGATGTTGTGAGGTACACAAAAGGAATTCCCTGCTTCTTCAATTTAGCACTCGAATTAATCTGCTTCTTTAACTCGAAGCCATTAAGCTGAGGCATATTAATATCAGAAAGTATCAGGAATGTTTTAGAAGAAGTCGTTTGCAGGTATTTCAAGGCCTCAGAACCATCATGGAAGCATTTCTGTTCATTATCTACGCCTATTTCCTTCAATGCTGTTTGTATCAGTTCACAATCATCCTGGTCGTCTTCAACAATTAAGATTGGGTGCTTACTCATAGTGCGCCAAAGATAACTTGTGAAAAATCAATTATCAAATTTTAGAAAAACTATAATTGTAAAAGCCTGCTGGATGAGAAGCTATGCAGAAGTTTCTTGCTTATACCGATGATGAACATTAGCATCTCAGGCCAGTGAGCTTAGGTATTTAAATACTTTAATTCTATTTGCCTGATTATTGACTCTCCCAGCTTAATAAAATCTTCATACCGGTCATACAACTGCTTCCAGGGAATCAATTTTTTACACAGGTATTTTCCTTTTGGTGTGGTCAGTACCTCCCATTGAGATAAGTCATCGTCAATATCTTTTACATTGTTCATTATGTATTCCTGCAATTCTTTATTTGTTGCAAGCCAGTAATTTTCTGATGATTTTAGTTTAGATATATTTTCATGGTAGAGCTCCAAAATATTGATTGCTAAAGAGTCATCTTCTATATTCGTAATTCTTCCCGCTGAAGAAAAGCTATTGAACCGTGTAACATTGGGTCGTAAGAAATTATTGTTGTAGATAGCTGGTAATAACATTTTTAATGAGTCAGCATTAGGTGGTATGTTTTTTCTTAAACAATAGAAGTAAGTATAAACAACATTAAATTCTTTAAAAGACTTTATAACCGTTTTTGCTTCATCAATATCTTGCCTAATGTCTTTTTTAATTCCTAACAAAAACGTTTTTACCTGTTTTTGCTCATGCCTGTGTTCGTTCCAGCTGTGAAACCAAATTGAAAGAGAGACTGCAAAAACAATGATTAGTATTTCAACAAGAAACTCTTTTGTTTTATGCCAGAAGCTATGCTCTTTACTGTTCCATATTTTGTAGAGTTTCTTTGTATGTTTAACTACCTCCTGTTCTGCCATCATCTATGGTTTTAGTAACTGATAATGTTATGTGTTACTAAAACTATTCAACAACTAGTAATATATTGTACCGATCATCACATTTGTGTTTGTGTATTTAAAATTCTGATGATATTGTCAGAACATCATCTTAACCTTAATTCCATTATGAGCCAGCCCTAGTTTGAATTCAGTTTTTTTGAAGCTTGTTTGAGTTAAGCCGGTGTTGTATAATCTAACCGCCTCTTTTGCGTGTCTATTATATGCAGATGTAATTGGAATGGATACTACTGCTATTCCTGCACCCACTCCTGCCAAAGCCCACTCAGGTTCTCCGCCTGCGATAGCTGTTCCTATCGGCCAACCTATCAAGAAACCCGCTGCATACCCCAACACAGAACTAACGCCATAATTACTCTTTGCCTTTTTCATTGACTCAAGTGCTGCAGGATTTGATTGCATAATTTCAGTCAATTGTTTTGGCGTGAGCTTTTTGCCGTTCTGAAGAAATGTTGTTCCAAGCGATTTCCTGATTTCGATTGTGTCTGTTGAGGTTTGTGCGAAAACACCACACATGCTCATTAAGAACATTGCGATTAGAAGTAAGTTTTTCATTTGTAGAATATTGGTTACTAAAAATAGGCTGCCAATTTAGAAAATAATTCAAAAAGGACAAAGTAAATTCATGAGATGAATGTTGCTACAAGTTCACGCACCCAAACCTTTCAAAGAATGCTGCCGTGGATGTTATTTACTACGAAAAATAAAAGATGGGCAAATTACCATCAAGAGCACTTCCAAAGAAATTTGCAATAATTATCAAGTTTGATAAGTATACAGAGACAATACCATTCAAATTGACAAAGCAATAATCTCGTTTTCTTGTGGTGTAAGTTAAGAGCCTACTTTCTTAAAATCTTCTCGATTGTTTTTCCTTTCGCTAACTCGTCTATCATTTTATCCATGTACCGAATTTTTTGCATGAGTTTGTCTTCTATTTCTTCTACACGATAACCACAAATTACACCGGTAATTTTGGAAGCATTTTGGTTGATTTGTGGTGCCTGTTCGAAAAAGGTTTCAAAATCATTCTTTATATCTATTTGTTGCTGCAATGCTTGTTGATCATATCCGGTTAGCCAACAAATGATGTGATCTACCTCTGCCTTTGTACGCCCCTTTTTCTCCGCCTTGAGAACGTAATGCGGATAGACACTTGCAAAAGTCATTCTATATATCCTGTGCTTTTCCATTTTTGTTTGATTATGTTACCCGTGTTCTATTTCATTTTGCTAAACAACTCAACCCTGCAATTACACGATCTTAATGACAGTGAAAAGGTGCTTGGTTTTACTTCAACCGTTCCAAAACTCCCTTTCGTTTCACAATGTTTTTGTAGTCCCATTGAATCTGTCTCGACTTTTCGAGCCAGCGCTTTAGATCATCCAGGCTTATTTGGTTGGCTGATGTATAACTGATCTCCGCAGCTTTAAAACTACCTCCATTTTGCAAAGCGTCTTCCTCAAATGACTGGCCGCTCCAAAACAACAGTCGAATACAATTTTTTAGTCTACTATATCCAACAATTGGATTGCCGTCAAGGAACCAGACAGGATGAGCATGCCAGATCTTACTTTCCGCTTCAGGTAAAGTGCGGCTAATTTCCTGTGACAGTATATTGCATATCTCCCTGTCTTCAGCGGCTTGCTTTTTATTGTATGCTTCTATTTCATGGTTCATTATCTTACCGGTTTGTGTAAAACATGAGAGTTCAACATTGCAATTACAATCTATGGTTTTCTGTTGTGCCGGACTTTAGCGCTAAGGCAGCGATAAGAAGTCGAATTAAAATCTAATGTAAAAAATATAATTCAATGTTTAAAGTTGGTCAGCCGGTATAGCAGAAAGCCGCTGTACGGAGCAGGGCTTTACGTGGGTTTGATTTCGAATATTAATCGTCCAGCCCTTTTCCCTGAAGAATTTTTTCTAAATGTTTTTCGATCCGTGCCTCACGAGTTTTAGATTGCTTGGCCGAAGAAAAATAAAGAAGGTATCCTCTTTGCCTTCCTGGAGTCAAACCCTCAAATGCGGTTTTCAGTTCTGGCATATCATTCAAAACACTCTGAAATTCTGCTGGCATGTTGAACT
>DASVST010000666.1:0-2135 GCA_036387965.1 Segetibacter sp.
GAATAATGCATTGAAAGCACTAAAGTCAAATCCTTCGTCATCCTCACCGGTTGGGAGTGATAATAGGAGGTAAATGACAACGAAAGCGAGGAATAATATAAATGCACATTTACGTACATAATTTATGAACGGATACGGGCTGTAGGTTAATGAACGTGGAATCAATCTATAAAAAGAAAAAAGGTAGAGAGCAATAGCAGATGGGACAACGATTATCCATCCTATAATGAATTCATGTTCGGCTTCACCTATTGGTAAGATCAGTAGACCCACCAGCCAGATTACAGTGGCAACGATCGCTTCTTTTCTTATAAATTTATATTTAGCTTCAATTGTTTCAGAAATAGCCAGCAGATATATACCTGCATATTTAATTACAGTATAAACTCCAAGGCTGAAAAGTATCTCCACTGCATTTCCAAAAGCTTCCTGGAAAATTAACTGTTCAGCTTCATCACGTCCCTGAGAAGCATAGAGGTAGCCTTTTAAGTACGTACCGGTAATCCCGAAGATTACTATTAAACCCGCGAATACCAGTACAAGCTTTAAGAAATTGCGTAATAATGATTCCTTGCTGATCAGTTTAGGGATGATGATAAAGTTGAGGATGAGTAAGGCAACATACAACGTAATATGCCTGATAAGCTGAGGTATAAAATAGTTTTCGTAAAAGTAGGAGGGAACTCTGGCAGCTTCAAAGTGTGGTTTATAAGGATTATCGACCAAAGCGCTTCTGCCATCTAATCCATCGGTTATAAAGAAGAAGACTACAAAAACAAATATGGTAGTAATTGCCCAAAACTCGATGCGGGTAAAGGTTGAAGGCTTTTTTAATAATTCTCTCATGGCAATAATTTCAACTGCAATACTAGCTCAATAGAAATAGGGCCACTTATTCAAAGTGATGAAACAAGCATAAAATGTGACGGAAACAAAACTTATAACATGATTTAAGCTACACATTACTAATCCAGAGCGTTGTGTCCAGCTACAATCATAACTGCTAATATAATGCATCCGAAGTTTCTAAGGCTTTTAGCTGCCGTCTGTATGCAACTACGCGACTTACAGTCGAAGCCTTTCTCTTCGTCTCAAGCAACCTTGTTGCTTTAATTAAGCATTTAAAAATAGTAGGCTTTCAATACAAAATGGCCGTACTTTTCAGGTACCAAAACCACATGCGCCAAAAGCTATTATTTATTCTGATTGTTTGTACAACTGCCGGGTTGCAGGCGCAAACGTTTAAACTTACAGGAAGAATAACCAACGCCTCCCGTGAAGCAGTTGCCTTTGTTAGTGTGCAGGTAAAAGAACTGCAAAGCGGCGTAGTTACTAAAGAAAATGGCGCTTATACGCTGTTACTTGAAGCAGGGAAGTACGACATTGTCTATAGCATTGTCGGTTACAAGCCACAAGTACTTACCATTACAATAACTAAAGATTATATACAGAATGTAATTCTCGAAGAAGACCTTGCATCTCTCGAAAACGTAACGATAAGATCAAAATATAAAGACCCTTCTGTAAACATTATCAGGAGTGTGATCAGGCATAAAGACAGTCTTATTGCAAGCGTCGGAGCTTACTCAACAGATGTTTATATAAAAGCTGTTCAGCAGGATTCGTCGACAAAACAACAAAGAGTAAAAGCAAAGAAAGACAGCGTTAAGATTAATCCTTACAAAGACATAGCAGGTATGGCTTTTACCGAAGTTTTCCTGAAGCTTGATTTTTCCGGCGAACAAAAGATAAAAGAAGAACGTGCCGGTGTAAAAAAGCTTGGCAATACTACTGATCTTTTCTACTTATCCTCAACTGAAGGCTCCTTTAATTTTTATAACAACCTTGTAAAGGTACCGGCGCTTTCCAATACACCCTTTATCTCGCCTGTAAGTTATAGCGGCTTACTTGCGTATAAGTTTAAAACGATTAATGTAGAGAAAAGGGGTGCCTATAAATGGTACACTATTTCAGTAAAGCCACGTCTTATAAGTAATGCAACTGTTGAAGGTGAGCTAACCATTAACGACAGCACGTATACAATTGAACACACCCGTTTCAGCTTTCCGAAATATCATTTACCGCAATATGATTTTTTTGAAGTTGAACAATGGTACCTCAAGCATATTCCGGTA
>DASVST010000667.1:0-2052 GCA_036387965.1 Segetibacter sp.
GCACCAAAGCCTATGTGCTTTCGCTGACAGAAGCGTTGGTCAGCGAGCTAAAAGAATCCGCTGTTACCATTACTGCACTACAGCCGGGTGCTACCGATACGGATTTCTTTAACAAGGCGGATATGCAGGATTCAAAAATTCTGGATTCAGGTTTATCCGATCCGGCAAAAGTTGCGAAGGATGGCTACAAAGCATTGATGAGTGGCGATGACAAAGTGATTTCCGGCTTTAAAAATAAAGCGATGGTGGGTATGAGCAATGTAATGCCGGAATCGATGGTGGCAGAGCAGATGAACAAGATGCAGCAGCCAAAGGATAAGGAGAAGTAAATAAGGCCCCGGAAACGGGGCTTTTTAAATGGGACAGTTGCAGCTTTATAAGAAGACTACTCTTGTAGGATAGTTTGTATTGCTGTTATAACAACTGGAATTGTATATAGTCAGTTGCCTGATTTTCAACGATGGATTTTCTTGCAGGGGAGCGTATAATACATAAATTAGCGTGTTGTGCGAAATTGTTCCGTCACTCCATAATTCCATGATAACAGGTCCGATACTTTCAGTTAATCAATATGCAGTCCTAATGGCCGATGGAGCCACTGGCCATGTCTTTAATACTAATGAAAGCATATCACTAAAAGAGGATGAAGATATTTATTTCATTTTTGACAGTTTGAATACTGCTAAAGCATTTGTTGTGTCGAAGCAAAAAGAAAGTCAGACAATTGAGTTTGTAATCTACAATTCAGATTATGATTGTGTTGAGTACATTGAAGCAATGAAATATAGGAGCCAGTAACTTCTGAACTTCGCACAACACAGGCTTCCCATAATAAAGGCTAAGTGCAAGTACTCAACAAAACAATTCTATTTAACTTTAAACGAACTATGAGGCTGCGGAACACAGAATACCTGTACTTCGGAAAGGCTCGCTATGTTGTGCAAAGTTTGCATCCTCATTGACACAGAAGTAGTAAAGAAAAATGGACAAGGATACAGTATTGTTGACTCTTAATGAAAAATGGGATTGCAGTTTGCCTTTTGGCTGGATTCCCATCACCAGCGATAAAATTATACCGAATGTAGAAATATATGACTCCAATTACTTTGTTTACTATGTTGAAGAAATAAAGGAGGTTATAAAAACAAAATTTAAGATAGCCGATCTCTTTGAAATTCGCGAAGATGGGCAATTTCTGCAACTAAATATCAATGACTGCAATTTTTCTTATAACGGTCTTGAATACATCTACACAGACGAAAACTTAGACTTCGTGTTATATTTTTCACACGAAAATTCAACGACCATCGGGGGAAAGGAATTGCTCAACGAACTTCGCAAAATTTGGCCCGAATACATTAATCATTTGTGGACACCTCTTCAAAGCATTTAAATACTTCCCAGCTATTAGTAGTGTTCTTCAATGAAAAGCCATTCAAAACTCGCCGGCAGGAGTCCACATCAAATCATAGGATTACTGGGCCGTATTTCAAACTACGGCCAGCAATCCTATAGTCTTAAGAACATTACGGCAAGCAAGGTTGTAGGAAATCTTTGCTATTGATAGTGTTCTGCAGGTTATTGTTCGAAAGACCATAAATGTGAAGACCGTGAGATAAACACAGAAAGCTTCCCTTCAATTGACCGACATAGGACATAGCTACAAATATGATTGCCCACCGTATTTGCAAAACGAAGAAAGCCCGGCATTTGCCGGGCTTTCTTACCTACTACTTTTCTTTCTTATACCACATGCTGCTCCACCTCATTCCTAAACACCACTACCCTGTCAAACACATCCACTAATACAGGATAGGATTTATCTACAACACCGGCCAGGATTTTTTTACTCAATCCATTCACGATCTCTTTTTGAATTAAGCGCTTCAGCGGCCTTGCACCATACTGCGGATCAAACCCGTTTTCTGCTAAATAATCAACCAGGTAATCCGAGAACTGCAATTGTATTCCGCTTTGTAAAACCAGGTCTTTCAAGCTCCGTAATTGAATACGGATGATTCCCCTGATCTCATTCTTCATCAACGGTTGGAA
>DASVST010000668.1:0-6575 GCA_036387965.1 Segetibacter sp.
TGTTAACATATCCACAATAAAAATAAGTATTTTGGAAAGTTTTCAAAGTCGGCTAATATTTACTTATCAACACAATCTGCAGGCCGAAGTTAATAACCACAAATTGAACTTCAGCAGCGTTGGTGCTGTTCCTGCTCTTCGGCATTTAAATGTTCACTTAGTTTCCGCCAGACGCTGACTTAAAGTGTCGCAGTTCAAATAAATGCGGTTTTTCGAAAACAAAACACTACATTTGCACCCTTAAAAAAATTGAGATGGAATCTATTCGGAACATTGCTATCATTGCCCACGTCGACCACGGAAAGACGACACTAGTAGACAAAATTATGTATCACTGCCAGCTTTTCCGTGAGAACGAGAATGCAGGTGACCTGATATTAGACAATAATGACCTGGAACGTGAAAGAGGTATTACCATTACTTCTAAGAACGTTTCTGTAGTATATAAAGGAACAAAAATTAATATTATCGATACTCCTGGTCACGCCGACTTTGGAGGTGAGGTTGAGAGAGTATTGAAGATGGCAGACGGTGTTTGTCTTTTGGTGGATGCCTTTGAAGGTCCTATGCCACAAACAAGATTTGTGTTGCAAAAGGCTTTACATCTAAATCTTAAACCAATTGTAATCATAAATAAAGTTGATAAGCCAAACTGCCGTCCTGATGAAGTTCACGATGCAGTTTTTGAACTTTTCTTCAACCTTGATGCTACAGAAGAGCAATTAGATTTTCCTACCTTTTATGGTTCAGGAAAAAATGGTTGGTTCAATAGTAAGAATGAACAATGTGAGGATATTACGCCATTGCTTGATGGTATAGTTGAATATGTTCCCGAGCCAAAAGTACCTGCAGGAAATCTTCAGCTTCAAATTTCATCTTTAGATTACTCAGCCTTTTTAGGTCGTGTTGCTATCGGAAAAGTAAATCGTGGAAGTATCAAAGAAGGTCAGCCAATTAGTTTGGTAACTGCTGATGGCGTTAAAAAATCAAAAGTAAAAGAGCTTTATATATTTGAATCATTAGGTAAAAGAAAAGTTACGGAAGTTTTAGCCGGAGATATTTGTGCGGTTGTTGGTCTTGACGATTTTACTATCGGAGATACAATTGCTGATTTTGAAAATCCGGAAGGTCTGCCAGTGATAAGTGTTGATGAACCAACAATGAGTATGATGTTTAGCATCAACAACTCGCCATTCTTTGGTAAAGATGGAAAGTTTGTTACATCGCGTCACTTACGTGATCGTTTGATGAAAGAAACCGAAAAGAACCTTGCATTAAGAGTTGAGGATACAGATAGCGCTGATAGCTTTCTTGTTTACGGACGTGGTATACTTCACTTAGGAGTATTGGTTGAAACTATGCGCCGCGAAGGATATGAACTTACAGTCGGTAATCCGCAGGTTTTGGTGAAAACTATTGATGGTAAAAAGCACGAACCGTATGAGGTTCTTGTTGTAGATGTACCGCAGGAATTTAGCGGAAAAGTAATTGACCTTGTTACACAACGTAAAGGTGAGATGCTTGTAATGGAAAGTAAAGGTGAAATGCAACATCTTGAGTTTGATATTCCTTCTAGAGGATTGATCGGACTACGTTCTCAAATGCTTACAGGTACGCAAGGTGAAGCTGTTATGGCACATCGCTTTAATGAATACAAACCTTGGAAAGGAAATATACCTGGTAGAAGTAATGGTGTATTGATCTCTAAGAGTACAGAAAAAACTACAGGTTATTCAATAGACAAATTACAGGATAGAGGAACGTTTTTCGTTGACCCGGGAGAAGAAGTTTACGCTGGGCAAATCATCGCTGAACATATTAAGCCAGGTGACCTTGTAGTAAATGCTACAGAACCTAAAAAACTTACCAATCACCGTGCAAGTGGAAGTGATGATGCATCTCGTATTGCACCAAAAACATTACTCACTCTCGAGGAGTGTATGGAATATATACAACAAGACGAGTGTATTGAAGTGACGCCAAAACACATTCGTATGCGTAAGGTTACTTTAGGAGAAGAAGATAGAAAAAGGATTTCGAAAAATTCCGGAGTTGAAGTAGGTTAATGAGAAACTTTTTATAATAAAAAGGCTTCCAATTGGAAGCCTTTTTATTACGACTTTTTACTTGTGGCAATCTCATCTAATGCTCTAACCAGCTTATCCAAATCTCTTAAAGAAGTATAAACGTGAGGTGTGATTCTAACGCAACTAATATTCTCCCAAACAATACTCGTCTGGTGGATTTTATATTTGTCGAACAGTTGTCCACCTAGTTCTCCAGGCGTCATACCATCAACACTAACGCCGCAAATAGCACAAGAATATGCTGGCTTTAATGAAGTATGAAGTTTTACTTTAGGGATGTCTTTCACCCTCGATGCCCAATAGTTTTTGAGGTAATGTATTCTCTCCTGCTTTCTTTTACTTCCAATGCCATTATGAAAATTTATCGCTTCTCCTATACCTTGTTCTATCGGGAAGCTGCGTGTACCAAGACTTTCAAACTTTCTGATGTCGTTGCTTCTTGGCTTCTCATTACAGAGTAGCGGCCATATTTTTTCGATCTTGTCTTTCTTTATCCATAACATACCGCTGCCTATTGGCGCACTTAAGAACTTATGTAAACTTGTTCCAAAGTAATCAGCACCAAGATCAGGTATTTTGAAATCCATTAGGCCGAAAGAATGTGCTCCATCTACCAAAACCTCAACACCTTTTTTATGTGCCATTTGAGCGATCTTTTTTACAGGTAAAATCTGACCCACCCAATTTATCACATGCGTTAAATGCAACAACTTCGTCTTGGGTGTAATGGCATTTTCAAATGCTTTCACAATCTGTTCATCATTTTCCATAGGAAAATCAAAACTGATCTGTGTGTATTGAATACCTTCTCTCTCTGCTCTTTGCCTCCATGCCTGTATCATGTTTGGGTAATCCTGTTTAGTCCCTATCACCTCATCTCCTTTCACTAAATCCAACCCAAAGATCACTGTATTAAGTGCCTCGGTTGCGTTACGATTAATTGCGATCTCGTTTGCATCGCAGCCAGCAAGTTCTGCAAGCTTTTCACGGAGTGGTTCACGTCCCTGGTCTAATATTCTCCACATAAAATAACTCGGTGCTTCGTTGCTCAATTTGTTGAAACGCTCCACAGCGTCCTGTACAACTTTCGGCGACGGACTTACGCCACCGTTATTGAGATTTATTATGTTTGGATGCACTGTGTAGGCTTGTTGAATCACGCTCCAATAATCTTCATCGCCTGCAACTTCTTCATCCGATAAACCAACAACTTTTAAATTGACAGCATTGATAGATGAAGCATACGATTGATTGTATAAATTATTGATTGAAAAGGCTCCTGCTAATAAGCCCACTTTTTGCAAAAAATTTCTACGAGAGTTTAACATATCAAATCATTAAGTACAGAAAGTTATAGCAATTTAACCGTTTTTGCTTTTAACTTTGTATTGAAAGTAATTACATGAAAAGCTGGAGACTATTTTTGATTTTTTGCATTCTGAATTTTGCATTTTCTATTAACGCAAGTGCACAATGTTCTATCTGTACAAAAACAGCTATGCAAATGGGAGAAAAACCTGCGGAAGGAATGAATTCAGGTGTAATATATCTTATGCTTGCACCGTTTGCAGTGGTTGGATATATCGGTTTTCGTTGGTGGAAGACAGAGAAAAACCACGGCAGTTAATTAAACAGAGTTAGCCTCCGACAGCGCCAATTATAATCTTATTTGCCTCTACGGTATTATGTGTTCCATCACAAAATGGTGGGTTTTTCGTTTGTTTACAATTACAAAACCACACTTCTTTTTCTTCTTCAAAAGTTACTTTAAGGTTGGTGAAAACACAATTCTCTTCAGTAATTGTTTTGTGTTTGCCATCGCATAACGGTTGCTTTTCACTAAGCCCGCAAGTACACCAGGGATAAACTTTGCCGGGCACAACTGTCATTTTTGTTGGCTCACATTTTCCAATCTTCGGATACTCCATAAACTTCTTTTTACAAAAATACTTATAACCTTCTTTCGAAAACACATTATGCTGTGTAATCTCTTACTACAGCAAATAAATTCGTGTTTCCATTCTGCGTTGCGTCTTCAATTTTTTGTTGCAACTCCCTTATATCAATGTCTTTCATTCTGTGCTTTTGTATCAGCCTAAAAACCTTTTCTGCATATAACCGGTATTGCAAACTATTATCAGTTTTAGATCTCAAAGAGATAATATTCTCAAGAAGCTCATCAATTCCCACGTTTTGTGATGCAACAGTTTTTATGACCGGAGTATTTTCTTTTGATGAATGCACAATCATCGCTTTTAAGCTGGCTACAAAATTGTTAGCCTCAGGTCGATCAGCTTTGTTAACGACAAAAATATCTGCGATCTCCATTATGCCGGCTTTCATTGTTTGAATGTCGTCACCCGACTCAGGACTTAGCGTGATAACCGTAACATCAGCCAGTCCTGCTATTTCTACTTCACTTTGTCCAACACCAACAGTTTCAATAATCACATAATCAAAACCAAACGACTTCATCACTTCTGTTATCTCTATTATGTTTGGATGTAACCCTCCTAAAGACCCACGTGCAGCTAAAGAACGGATGTAAACATTGGGATTATTATACCATTGATTCATTCGAATCCGATCACCTAATAAAGCACCATAATTAAAAGGTGAAGAAGGATCAATGCATAAGATGCCCACTTTTTTGTTTGTTTGTATAACGAGTTCTATCAACGCATTCGCCAGCGTGCTTTTACCTGCACCTGGTGGTCCTGTTATTCCTATTATAATGGAATTGCTTTTTGGTAGATTGCTCAAAAAGTTCTCATACCCATCCACTTCATTTTCCACAAATGAAATACTTCGTGCCAAAGCTTTTTTCTCCTCCGATCGAATGCCTTCAAGCAACTGCTCCCACATAAAAAAATAAATGCTCTTTTTGAATAGCCTATAATTATTTTTGAATTCTTCTTTATTAAAGATATTATGAAAATAGGGTTCATCGCTCATTATAATCCAAACGACAGGCGTGCATGGTCGGGTACTTACTCTGCTATCATAGATCAACTTAAAAAATATTATGAAGTAGAATTTTTTTACAAGAAATTAAACTTTTTTGAGAAGGAATTTTTTTTTGAACAAAGAAACTGGTACAGGTGGGTTAGGAAAAAAATACTTGTAATAGATTTTCTCAGGGATTATTCAAAGCTTACATCACGCAAACTGGATAAAATGCTGAAGAAAAATAAGTGCGATCTTTTGATTGCACCTGCTTCAAATCAAAGGTTTGCATATAGTCAAACAAATATTCCGATTATAATGGTTGCTGATGCAACGTTTGTACTTCTTAATGAGTACTATCCTTTGTACAGTAATGTGCCAAGTCGCAACTTACGGCAAGGTATTGCTCTTGATAAAAAAGCTTACCATAAAGCAGCACATATTATCTGCGCATCACAGTGGGCAGCTAATTCAGCCATAAACGATTATAATGTTGATCCCCAAAAAATCTCTATACTTCCCTTTGGGCCTAACTTAAAACATTTACCTGAGCAAGATGAAGTAAAATGGGAAAGGAAGGGAGTATGCCGACTTTTATTTTTAGGAATAAACTGGGAAAGAAAAGGAGGCGCTATTGCTTTAAAGGCGGCCAAAGAATTAGAACGTTTAAAAATGAATGTTCATCTTACTATTATCGGATGTGTTCCTCCATCACCTGTTGATAATGCGAATACAACAGTGATCCCTTATCTAAATAAAAATATACCAGAAGAAGAAAAACAATTATTTGATTATTTACAACAATCTGACTTTTTGATCTTACCGACAAGAGCCGAATGTGCAGGCATTGTTTTTTGTGAAGCAAGTGCATTTGGATTGCCCATTGTAGCAACTGATACTGGTGGTGTAAGCACTTATGTTGTAGAAGATCAAAATGGGTTTTTACTTCCACCAACAGATACTGGTGAAGGTTATGCAAAAAAAATATTTGAAGTGTTTAATGATGAAGAACGATATAACGCATTGAGGAAAAAAACGCTGGAGTTTTACAAAGAAAAGTTAACCTGGGAAGCATGGGGTAAAAGCTTTAAAAGAATAGCTGAAAAGGTGTTAACTAGTTGATAAGATATCGATCGATTCCGACCTTGGCTTTTATAATTCCCTCTTTTGCAGTTTTCAATAGAAGCCTGTTTGTTTCTTCTCTATCTCGTGAAAATTCTTTGTGATAAAGATGGTATACAATTGCAGCCATCTTTAAATATCTTTTTTGTATACCATTGTTATATAATCTTATAGCAAGATCGCTGTCTTCTAATCCCCAACCAATAAAACTTTCATCATAACCATTAATATCAATAACATCCTCTTTCCAAAAAGCCATATTACATCCTTTTACATAATAAATTTCCTTTTCTGCTGTGCGATAATTTTTCATTAATCCTGACAAAGCCGGCACTCTTAAACTGTTCAGGAAATTTTTACTTCCCATTGCAAACAATGGAACACTAGTTAACCGATTGCTTATAATTTTATTTTTTAAAA
>DASVST010000669.1:0-10232 GCA_036387965.1 Segetibacter sp.
GGACATGAACTGCGTGGAGAAAGAAGTAAAAAAACGCATAGAATCGCACTATAGCCAAACCCGTAAAATGATTATGGGTAGAGTTGCTAACCTAACAGTTCCGCACAATGGCAGGGGCAATTGTCAGCATAGAAATACTTGTAGCCGTGGGTGTCCTTTCGGAGCTTACTTTAGCACTCAATCTTCCACACTCCCTGCAGCAGTTGCTACAGGGAATCTCACACTTCGGCCATTCTCAATAGTAAATTCAATTATTTATGATAAGGATAAAAAACGTGCAGCAGGTGTACGTGTTATAGATGCAGAAACAAATCAAACAACTGAGTTTTTTGCAAAAATCATTTTTGTAAACGCGTCTACTTTACCTACTGCATTCATATTACTTAATTCTACTTCCGATGTATTTCCTGAGGGTTTAGGTAACAGCAGTGGCCAGTTGGGGCACAATTTAATGGATCATCATTTTAAATGTGGTGCAAGCGGAACTGCTGAAGGTTTCGATGATAAATATTTTTATGGAAGAAGAGCCAACGGCATCTATGTTCCAAGGTTTCAAAATATTGGAAAAGATAAAAGAGACTACATCCGTGGCTTTGGCTACCAGGGTGGTGCAAGCCGCGCAGGGTGGCAACGTGATGTAGCTGAGATGTCCTTTGGCGCAGATTTCAAAGACAATGCATCAACACCGGGGCCTTGGCGTATGGGACTTGGAGGATTTGGTGAGACATTACCTTATTTTGAAAATAAAGTGACCATAGATAAATCAAAGAAAGACAAGTGGGGTCAACCGGTATTGGCAATAGATGCTGAATTCAAAGACAACGAAAAGAAGATGCGCCTTGATATGATGAATGATGGAGCAGAAATGCTTGAAGCTGCAGGAATGAAAAATGTTTCCACCTATGATAACAATTCAGTCCCTGGTATGGCAATACATGAAATGGGGACAGCAAGAATGGGCAACGATCCTAAAACATCAGTCTTAAACAAATGGAACCAAATGCACGATGTAAAAAATGTTTTTGTAACAGATGGATCATTCATGGTTTCATCAGCTTGTCAAAACCCTTCTTTAACATATATGGCTATGACAGCCAGAGCCTGTGACTATGCTGTGAAGGAACTAAAGAAAATGAATATATAAGTTTCGCCTATTTGGTTAAAAACCTATCAGATTTACAACACTCTAAAAAAGATTATAAAAATAACATGAAGAAATCGCCTGTAATTTTTAGTTGTGTACTTCTTGTAATTGCCTGCAATAATAACGGGTCTAATAAGTCAAAGATTGATACAACCCCAGCTTTAAGTCAGACAAATAATAATTACCCTAGTCCGGTAGACACTTTAGGTTTTCACCAGGATTCTGCTACGGAGAGATATGAAGAAGGCAGTAACTTAACGAGCCAATCAGACTGCTTAGGTTGCCATAAAGTAAAGGAGACAAGTATTGGCCCTTCCTATGTTGCTATCGCAAACAAATACCCGTCAACGCCTGAAAACATTAAGCATTTAGCCTCAACAATTATTAAAGGAAGCAAAGGAGTATGGGGGCAGGTACCAATGCAACCGCACCCATCAATCAGCCAGGAAGATGCTACGAAGATGGTGAATTATATTCTGTCTCTGAAAGATATAAAGTAGATGAAAACTGATAAAGCGAAAGCTATTAATTAAAATATACATGAGGCATCTTTTATTTACTGCACTCGCTTTGTTTTACATTCTAAGCGTTTCTGGTCAGCAGGAATTGAATGTGATGACGTTCAATATTCGTTTCGACAATGCGCGTGATAGCTTAAATGCATGGACATACAGGAAAGAAAAAGCTGCGTCACAAGTTGTATTTCACAAGGTACATTTACTCGGTGTGCAGGAAGCACTGCATCACCAGTTGGAAGATTTGAAAGCATCGATGGGGCACTATAAATATATTGGTGTGGGACGAGCAGATGGTAAACAAAAAGGAGAGTATTCAGCTATCTTCTATGACTCGAGTCGACTTCAGTTGTTGCAAACAGAAACATTTTGGTTAGCAGAACAAACCGATGTTCCTGGCAAAAAAGGTTGGGATGCTGCTATTGAACGTATAGTAACCTGGGCAAAGTTCAGGGACAGAAAAACAAGGAAAGTCTTTTACCATTTCAATACCCATTTTGACCATATTGGTAAAGTGGCAAGGCGGGAAAGTTCAAAACTGTTGCTCCGGAAAGTGAAAGAATTAGCGGGTGATTCTCCCATTGTTATCACAGGAGATTTTAATGCAATGCCTGGTGATGAACCTATTCAGGTACTGGTTGATAAATCAGATCCAAATAGATTTACTGATGCAAAAGAAATCTCGGCAAAACCTCATTATGGACCAACGGGAACTTTCAATGGTTTTAAATCTAAAGAACAAAGTGCTCAACCTATCGATTATATTTTTGTAAAGAATAAAATAAAAGTGTTGCAGCATGCTACACTTTCACAAACCTGGGAAGGACGTTTTTCATCTGACCACTTTCCTGTTTTTGCAGTTTTAACCTGGTAAGAACGGGGTCACCTCGGTTATTGTATAGGAGCCTGTAATGAAATTTTGGTTGGGATAATATCGCCCGAAATTATTGACAAGTGAGGAATAGAAAATTGTAGAATAAAATTGTTTTTTAATTACCCACCCCTTAATTTAGCGATGGTTAATCGTTTAAGCAAATTCTTTATCAATACTCAAAGTGATGTTTGTTCTTCTTCTAAAATCTAAACAGTAATACCCCTTATATGATAAAACAGATTCTTCAATCACTCCCCTTACTTATGATTATAGCCTCGTCATGCAACAACTCAAATGAACAAGCAAAGGATAAAGATTCTCCAAACCAAAAAGATTCAGCAAATTATAAAGAGGGAACATTTGGCTATGACGTCAATTTTTTGAAACAACATGATGATGTTGTTGTACTTCAAAGTGATGGTGGTACATCACAGGTAATTGTATCTCCAAAATACCAGGCTAAAGTTTTCACTTCAACAGCAGAGGGTAATGAAGGCTCGAGCTTTGGTTGGGTAAACTACAAAGCTTTTACTGGTCCGCTTAACGAGCACATGAATGGATACGGTGGAGAAAACAGGTTCTGGCTCGGCCCTGAAGGAGGAAGGTTTTCCTTGTTCTTTAAGCCGAAGGCTGAAATGCTTTTCGACAATTGGAAAACTCCAGCCCCTATTGATACAGAACCCTGGAATGTTACTACCAAAAGTGATGTTTCTGTCGCTATGCAGAAAGACATGAATCTGACGAATTATAACGGCACCCAAATGCAAATGCATGTTGATAGAACAGTAAATATTCTCAACAGGCAACAAGTAGCAGAAAGAGTTGGTGTAGCGTTAGATAATTCAGTAAAAGTGGTAGGCTATGAAACAAAAAATATTCTTACAAATAAAGGGACAACTGAATGGACCGAAAAAACAGGAATGCCATGTATCTGGATATTAGATATGTTCAAACCATCTCCTGCAACCACCATTGTCATTCCGTTCAAAAATGCAGCGGGGCAACCTTTCAATACAGTAGCTACAACTAATTACTTTGGTGAAATACCTGCAGACAGAATAAAGCATACAGATGAAGTTTTATACTTTAAGGCTGATGGCAACAAAAGGGGTAAGTTAGGTGTACTTCCAGGTAAAGTAAAGCCAGTTGCAGGAAGTTATGATGCAGATAACAAAGTACTCACCATAACCATGTTTGATGTATCTCCTGAATCAAAATATTTAAACCAGGAGTGGAATACAACTAAACCAGCATTTTCTGGTGATGCGATGAATGCATACAATGATGGCCCGTTAGAAGATGGAACACAAATGGGTCCTTTTTATGAGATAGAAAGTGTTTCTCCTGCAGCTTTCTTAAAGCCAAACGAATCTCTTTCTCACAGTCATTCAGTGTTTCACTTCACTGGCTCCGAAGCAGTGTTAGATGCAATCGCAAAAAAACTATTTGGAGTTTCCCTGGATCAGATAAAAAAAGCTTTTCAAACATTATAAGTTGTCGTTAATGAATCAACAAATTGCTTATCCAAAAATTGGTATAAGGCCGATAATAGATGGTCGGCTTGGAGGTGTTAGAGAGTCGCTTGAAGAACCCACCATGAAGATGGCTCAGAGTGTAGCCGCATTATATGAAAAAGTATTACGCTATCCTGATGGTTCACCTGTGCAATGTGTAATAGCGGATCAAACCATCGGCGGCATTTATGAGGCTAATCTTTGTGCTAAAAAATTCGAACAAAATAATGTTGGTGTTTCTCTTTCTGTAACGCCTTGTTGGGCTTATGGCAGCGAGACAATGGATATGCATCCTTCAATGCCTAAAGCAATATGGGGGTTTAACGGTACGCAACGCCCTGGTGCTGTATACCTCGCTGCAACTCTTGCAGCACATAACCAGTTTGGTTTACCTGCCTTTGGTATATACGGTCACGATGTACAGGATTTAGGTGATGAAGTTATACCTGCAGACGTACAGGATAAACTTTTAGGTTTTGCGAAAGCAGGTCTTGCAGTTGCTATTATGCGTGGCAAATCTTATCTCGCAATTGGCTCAGTTTCTATGGGTATTGCAGGTTCTATTGTTGTTCCGGATTTGTTCCGCGAGTACTTAGGAATGCGCAATGAGTATGTTGATTCCTCTGAAATTTCAAGACGTATTCAAAAGAATATTTTCGATGAAGAAGAATATCAAAAAGCGATAACGTGGGTAAGAGAAAATTGTAAAGAAGGTGAAGATTACAACGATAAGGAAAAACAATTTTCAAGAGAACAGAAAGATAGAGACTGGGAGTTCGTTGTCAAGATGACCATCATTATTCGTGACTTAATGATTGGTAATCCAAAGCTGAAAGGATTAGGTTTTGGTGAAGAAGCTTTTGGTCATGATGCAATCGTATCAGGCTTTCAGGGTCAAAGACAATGGACAGATTTCCTACCTAATGGTGATTTTTCTGAAGCTATACTTAACTCATCTTTTGACTGGAACGGTGCAAGAGCTCCTTACATGGTTGCTACAGAAAATGATGCATTGAATGGTGTAAGCATGCTGTTCAATTATCTTCTTACAAACACAGCTCAAATATTCGCCGACGTTCGTACTTACTGGAGTCCTGAAGCTGTGGAAAGAGTTGCCGGTTGGAAACCTGATGGGGCAGCAGCCAATGGGTTTATACACCTGATTAATTCCGGTTCAGCTACACTTGATGGTAGCGGACAACAAAGCATAGACGGTAAGCCTGCCATGAAGCCTTTCTGGGAAGTAAGCCAGGAAGAAGCTGATGCATGTTTGCAAGCTACTACATGGCATCCTGCAAATAATGGTTATTTCAGGGGTGGTGGTTATTCATCAAAGTTTGTAACCAAAGGAAATATGCCAGTTACTATGTGCCGTCTTAACCTTGTAAGAGGCATTGGACCAGTGTTACAGATTGCAGAGGGTACAACAGTTGAGCTTCCGGCAAAGGTTCATGATATTCTGGATGAAAGAACAGACATCACCTGGCCAACAACATGGTTTGTTCCCAAGGTAAATGGTAAAGGTGCTTTCACCGATGTCTACTCGGTTATGTCGCATTGGGGATCAAATCACGGTGCTATAAGTTATGGTCACATTGGTCATGATTTAATTACCCTTGCTTCAATTCTCCGTATACCTGTATGTATGCATAATGTAGAGGAAGAAAGAATTTTCAGACCTTCTTCATGGAACGCATTCGGTTCTGAAACGGAAGGAGCGGATTACCGTGCTTGCCATAATTACGGACCCTTATACAAATAAGGAACAATAGGTCATCAATACTCAACAAATCATCTTTATAACGACACCATGAAGGAATCTAAAAAATCAGCTTCTTTATTTAGAAATGAACAAGGCGTTAATCTTCTTATACCTTTTATTTTCATTTGTAGCTTGTTCTTGTTATGGGGCTTTGCACATGGATTCCTGGATGTGTTAGATAAGCATTTTCAAGATTTACTACACGTAAGCAAAGCACAATCGGGATTTGTTCAGTTCTCACTGTACATCGGTTATTTTGCAATGGCTATTCCTGCAGGTTTGTTTATAAAAAAATACGGTTACCAGAAGGGAATTATTTTTGGTCTTGCCCTATTTGCAATCGGTGCTTTTCTTTTTTATCCTGCTGCACAATTAAGAGCCTTTACTCCTTTCCTGGGAGCGTTATTTATTCTTGCTTGTGGACTTGCGTTTTTAGAAACTGCCGCCAATCCTTATTCTATAGCATTGGGCGCACCGGAAACCTCCGCAAGGCGTATAAACATTTCACAATCGTTCAATGGGTTAGGTTGGATACTGGGACCACTTATCGGCGGACTATTTATTTTCGGAACAGAAGCCAAAGGTGAAGAAGATAAGTTTGATTCTCTTGTTACACCTTATATGATGATAGGTTGTATTGTAGTCGTGGTGACAATCATTTTCATGGTTGTTAAGTTACCTGAAATAAAGGAAAAGAGCACAACAGAGGCTGCTGAAAACCCGCCGATGAGAAACTTGTTAAAACATCCTGTTTTTATCGCTGCAGTGATTGCACAATTCTTATACGTAGCTGCTCAAACCGGCACAAATTCATTCTTTATTAATTATGTCATAGATGCAATTCCTGATTTGAAAACTCCTGTCAGTGCAATCATGGACGACCTCGGATACTTTGGAGAATATTTTATGCCAAGAAACAATGAGCAGGCTGCTTCTTTAATTCTCGCTATTGGAGGAATGGGTGCTTTCTGGATCGGGAGATTAACTGGTTCTTATTTTATGAAATTTGTGGCACCACACCGACTGCTGGCCCTATATGCTGTTATCAATACTATATTAGTTATAGTAGTTATTATGGATGCAGGATGGGTGTCAGTGATTGCTCTTTTTTCAACGTACTTTTTTATGTCGGTAATGTTTCCAACAATATTTGCATTAGGTGTATCAGGCTTGGGTACATTAACTAAGAAAGGGTCTGCCTTTCTTGTTATGGCTGTAGCGGGCGGTGCATTTTGTCCACCTATCATGGGCGTAATAGCGGATAACTCAAAAATGGCGACAGCATTTATAATACCGGTTTTGTGTTTTGCATTTATTGCCTGGTTTGCTAGATGGTGTGCAAATAAGAATGTTGGAGTTCAGGAAATTACTGTGCAACATCATCATTAAAAAATAGCTAATGCAAAATGAGAGCTATTGCATAGGGGTGGATTATGGAACAGACTCTGTTAGATCAATTATCGTGAATGCACACTCTGGCGAGGAAGTAGCATCTTCTGTATATTATTATCCCAGATGGCGCGACGGCTTGTTCTGCGATCCTTCCAAAAATCAATTCAGACAGCACCCCTTAGATTATATTGAGGGAATTGAGCAAACCGTAAGAACATGTCTGTCACAAGCAGGCTCATCGGTAAGATCAAATATTAAAGCAATTTCTGCGGACACTACCGGCTCAACCCCGGTGGCTGTAGATGAGTCTGGAACTCCATTAGCCCTATTATCTGCATTTGCAAATAACCCAAATGCAATGTTCGTTTTATGGAAAGATCACACAGCAATTCAAGAAGCATTAGAAATTAACGAACATGCAAAAAAGTTTGACGTAAACTACTTAAAGTATGTTGGAGGAATCTATTCATCAGAGTGGTTTTGGGCTAAACTATTATATGTTTTAAGACACGATGATCAGGTAAGAGGTGCTTGTTATTCATGGGTGGAGCATTGCGACTGGATGTCTTTTTTGCTTACGGGAGGTAGCAGCACTTCTGAAATGAAGCGCAGCGTATGCACTGCGGGACATAAAGGTTTATGGGCCGAAGAATTCGGAGGACTTCCCCCCGATGTCTTTTTTTCAAATTTGGATCCTTTGCTAAAAGGCTTTACCAGCCGACTATACACATCTGTTTATTCCTCAGATAAACCAGCCGGACGTTTAAGTGCTGAATGGGCAGAACGCCTTGGCTTAGATACAAATGTTTTGGTTGGAGTTGGAGCTATGGATGCCCACATGGGAGCAGTAGGAGGCCAAATAGAACCATATTATTTAAGTAAGGTTATAGGCACTTCTACTTGTGATATGCTAGTGGCTCCTAAGCATGAAATAAACGGCACTTTAGTTAAAGGAATTTGTGGACAGGTCGAAGGTTCTATTATCCCGGGTATGATTGGAATGGAAGCTGGTCAGTCCGCTTTCGGAGATACTTATGCGTGGTTCAAAAAAGTTTTGTCGTGGCCTTTGCAAAATATCTTGTTGAAATCAGAATTGATCGATGAGGACACAGCTAACAAATTAATTGCAGAAATTTCTGACAACATTCTCATTAAGCTAGGTCAGCATGCTGAAATGCTCACTGTTGATGAAACCACTGAAATAGCAATAGATTGGTTGAATGGCAGAAGAACCCCTGATGCAAATCAGTTTCTCAAAGGCGCAATTAGCGGACTTAGTCTTGGAACTGATGCGTCAAAAATATACAGAGCCCTGGTTGAAGCTACTTGTTTCGGAGCACGAAAAATTACCGATCGGTTTAAAGCAGAGGGTATACAAATCAAAGGTCTTATAGGAGTGGGCGGGATTGCAAAAAAATCTCCATTCGTAATGCAAATGCTTGCGGATGTAATAAATATGCCAATAAGGATACATTCATCAGAACAAACTTGTGCATTAGGTGCTGCAATGTTCGCAGCCACAGTAGCAGGAATTTATCCAAAAGTTACCGATGCTATGGAGGCTATGGGACAAGGCTTTCATAAGGAATATTCACCCAACAGTAAGAATGTAGATCTATACGATAAAAGGTATAATCAATATGAAACGTTGAGTCGCTTTTTAGAAAGAGAAAGCCTTCCTTCTTCAAACGGGTAACGAGTTGGATTTACACAATTGTTACTTCAATGCCCATGCTTTCCAGGTGATTTTTGTAATGAGCTGGTATACCATCATCTGTTATTACCTGGTTTATTTCCTCAATACCACAGATTCTGCCGAAGCCTCTTCTGCCAAATTTTGTAGAATCTGTTAGTACAATAAGTTTTTGAGATGAACTGATCATTTGCCTGTTCAGGTGTGCTTCGACAGCACTTGTGGTTGTAAGGCCAAAATCTATATCTATTCCATCAACACCAAGAAACAACTTGCTGCAGACAAAATCGGTCAGCATACTTTCAGCATAAGTTCCTGTTATTGATGACGAGGTATGCCTCATAATACCTCCTAATTGAATTATTTCAATATTCTCATGACGCAAAAGTTCCAGTGCTACATTTAGCGCAGAGGTTATCACGGTAAGCTGATGATCAGGTTTAATATTTTTAGCAAGCGCCAGAACAGTGGTACCTGATGCTATAATTATCGAATCATTGGCTTCAATCGTTTTGGCGGCAATGGCACCGATTTTCATTTTTTCTGATGATTGAAGCTTTTCCTTTTCATTTACAGGCTTATCAACAGTATAAGGATTTTTGAGGCTTGCACCGCCATGTGTGCGGTAAAGTAAATTTTTATCCTCTAATAGTTTTAAGTCTTTACGGATCGTAACTGACGAAACGTTTAATTCCTTGCACAAGTCAAGGACTTGTAAAAATCCTTCTTTTTGCACTTTGCTCAATATAAACTGGTGACGTTCAGTAATGTTAACCATAATAGGAATCAATAAAAGTAATAAAATTGATGTAACGCTTTTTTGTTAATAATTATTAATCGGGTTTTTATTTGTTTTCAAATATTTTAACACTACTTTTATTTCCTGCTTTTAAAGCTCAAATCGAAACCATACGAAACCAAATGAATGCTCCTGCACTTAATAGAGGTTTGTTTTTAGAAGCGTTACATTCCAGGCAAGAATGGGACGTTATAATTATAGGTGGTGGAGCTACAGGGTTAGGAATTGCCTTAGATAGTGCAAGCCGGGGTTATTCTACATTATTATTAGAGCAGTCAGATTTTGCAAAAGGCACTTCCAGCAGAAGTACAAAGCTGGTTCACGGTGGCGTGCGGTATCTTGCTCAGGGAGACATCAGCCTTGTATATAGCGCATTGCGTGAAAGAGGTTTGCTGTTAAAGAACGCTCCCCATCTGGTAAAACGTCAACCTTTCGTAATTCCATGCTATAGTTTCTTTTCTAAAATGAAATATTTGGTTGGTTTGAAGATGTATGATTGGCTTTCCGGAAGGTTTAGTTTTGGAAAATCATCTTTTCTC
>DASVST010000670.1:0-2673 GCA_036387965.1 Segetibacter sp.
GCACATTTACACTTTACAAGACAGTTTATTGCGAAGAATGGATATTGAACTTGTATAAACTCAAGAACTTGTTAGCACGAACGCACAACAGTGTGTTTATAAAATTGTGGCTGGAGGTTAAGTATTCAACTATAAATCGCTATTTTGCTTTTGTAGTTAATTGATCTGACGTTTTTCAAATGCCACAACTTCATAAACACAAAACGTTGTGCGTCACCTTATTTTCAGCCTGTTTAAATTACTACAGCATGAAGGTGAGACTTATTATTTTTTGCTTGCTATTAAGTTTCTCATCATGCCTGACATTTGAAAAGGATTACTATGAGCGAATAAGTGGGATGAAGTTTCCTGAAAAAGTTCGGGTGATTGAAACATTTGATAACGGAGAATTTGTTACGACTACCTCCCTTTGCGCGGACAGTTCCGAATTAAAGCGTTTTATTCAACAATACCAGTTTGAGCAAACGCACGATTTTTATCCTACTCTGTTTATGGGCAGACATACTTTGAAAAAAATGAAGCCCGACTTTAATAATCTGAAAGACCTGTATTTCAAAATTGGTTCAAAGGGAAAAAATTCTTGGTGCTATATTGTTGACTTAAAAAGGCAAATGCTTTGGGCAGAGATACAATATCCAGATTGGGGAGGAACTTAAAATTTGAGAGAGAAAGGCGAACGCACAACATCGGTGGCTGATGCACAACTACATTTTAAACTCCACTCAATTTCAATGTTGCAACATTAGATTTAATTGCTAAACGAGGTGTTTCATTTTGTTCCCTTGAGTTGTATTAGCCCTAATAGCAGCCATAGTTGTAAAAAGGGGTTTAAAAGGCATTTTCCTGCCTTTATTTCCATTGCTTTTACTATGGTGGATACTTTGTTGCACTTCCACTTCATAAGTTTCTTAAGGTTATAAGCGACCGCTGCCATTAACATGCATTTGTTCGCTTGTTTTATGCCTCTTGTGTTTACTCGTTTCATCGCCATGTAAGTTACCAGGGATCCTATCACTGGTTCAACTGTTGAGCTTCGTAGCTTTTTTAATCGTTTAGCTTTTGTGCTTTGCAGTCGCACATGCATTTTATCGTATAGCGGTTTGTCTATTGTGTCTTCTATCTTCTTTTCATTGCTTTTGCCTATGCAGGTTGTTTTAAAGGGACAGTTTTTGCAATCTTTCGCACTGCTTCTATAGTGTTTCATTACATAACCTTGTGGTGTATGTTTGATCTTCTTAAATACAATGTGTTTGCCCTGTTTGCAAATGTACCTGTCGTTTTCTTTATCGTATGTAAAGCCGGGCCTGTTTGCTTTGTACTGACCACAGTTGGGAATGTAACCGATGATGTTATTATCGTCTAAAGATTGCAGTGCTTCGCCACTGCTATATCCTGCATCCGCTAATACTTCTTCAACTATCAAACCTTCCTGGTGTAAGTTGTCTATAGTGTTTTCTAATACTTGCGCAAGGCATTGACTATCCTTTTTATCGGCATGATGTGCTTCTATATTAGTGATTACATGATTAGCTGTATCTGTACTTACTTGTCCAAGATAATTAAGCTGTCTTGGTTTGCCTGGCTTTACACTTACTCTTGCATCTGTGTCTGTAGTGCTAAAGTGAGTTTTGTTGCTTAGATATTCGCGTTGGTATTGCTCTTCATCTTTATCAACTTCTTTGGTATTCACTCTTGCACCAGGCATGCCTTTGTAAGCTTTCTTTTTCCATGCATGATGTTGTTGTACTCTTTTATTTGTTACAGCAGAAACAGTATTGTCGGTTGTATTTTTATCTTCTTTATTATCGATAGACTTAACGGCAATTGTGTCTTCATCTTCAGTTAATGCTGCAGCATACTGATCTCCATCCTCCAATATATCCTTTTGCTCAAGGCTGCTCATACTTGCATTTGCTTTTACAAATACACTGTCTATGGCTTGTCGCTTGCCTGCTACCATTCCTTTATCTATGCATTGCTTTAATATTTGTTTGAAGAGCTGTTTGAATACTTCCTCTCCATATAGCTGTCTTGTACGGCTTAAGGTACTATGCCATGGAAGAGGTTCATCAAGGTCATGGCCTATAAAAAAGAGCATATCCATACGCATAGCTGCTGTATTAATGATACGACGATCACTACCAAGATTTTCTAAATAACCGATAAGAATGAGCTTAAAGAACACAACAGGATCTATGCTTTGCTGACCTTCTGTTCCATAATACTTTGCAGTAGCTTTATAAAGCCATCTAAGATCAAGGAAGTTCTTAAGCTTTCTATAAAAGTTATCTTCAGGAACCCACCCGGATAGCTGGAAGGAGATGAAGAGTTTTTCCGAATGTTGTTTTCGTCCTTGCATAATTCGAATCTACAAAACAGTTGAACCTTTTCAAGCTATCTTTATCAACAGATGTGAGTATTAATGTAGTTGTGCAACAAGCACAGTGTGTTTATAAAATTGTGGCTGGACGTTAAGCTTCTAACTGTAAATCGCTATTTTGCTTTTGTGGTTAATTGAAACTAACGTTTTTCAAATACCACAACTTCATAAACACTTTAACGTTGTGCGTCATACTAAAGCGACACCCTACCATATGAAAAGACTAAAACTAACCGCTTTCTTTGTTCTAATATTTATCCTCGGACAAGCACAAACAAAGAATTTTATTGACC
>DASVST010000671.1:0-10175 GCA_036387965.1 Segetibacter sp.
CCTCTTTGGTCATTGATGAAGTGGTACTTTAAGAGTAGGAATGCAAAATGCCTTACAACAGGTGTAAGCCTCAGAAAGAATATGGGTAAGAAATATTCTCTTGAATGGGATCACATTTTTCCATTTTCTATTTTGAGGCAAAACGGATATGGTATAGAAAACAGGCATAAATACTATCTGGCGCAAGAGATAACAAATAGAGCCATACTTACACAACTAGCAAATAGAACAAAGTCAAATAGAAAAGCAATAGATTATTTATCAGAAGTACAACAGAACTTTCCAGATGCTATTGATGCACAATCTATTCCTTTAGATACACGATTATGGGAATTGGAAAACTATGAACAGTTTCTTCAAATAAGAAGAGACATGTTGGCTAAACAACTAAATACATTTCTTAATTCAATTACTTCAACCTCTGTTGAGCAAGCTGTAATGAATGTTGAAGAGTTAATTAAGCTGGGCGAAAATTCAAGTTTAGAATTTAAAACCACACTTAGATGGGATCTCAAGCAAAACGTATTAAATAAAAAGCTGGAAGATGTAGTGATGAAAACCATTGCAGCATTTAGTAATGGTGAAGGAGGTACTTTATTGATTGGGGTTACAGATGAAGGACAAATTGAAGGATTGCATCATGATTATGCTACTTTAGGAAATGGAGATAAAGATGTGTTTGAAATCCATTTTAGAAATCTGTTGAATAAAGAGTTTGGTGTAGAGTTCGTAACAAGCAATTTAAAAATAACTTTCCATGAGCTAGATGAAAAAGAAATATGTATGATAGAGATTAAAAGTGGCTTAAAGCCTTTGTATACTACGGTAATAGATAAAAACGGTAATAAATCGCAGACATTTTATTTAAGAAGCGGCAATTCATCACAAGAATTAGGTCTGACAGAAATTTCTGAATACATCTCTAAAAGATTTAAAAATTAACCGTAGGTATATGACAAAACAAGAGGCAATTGAATATGTATCTAATCAAACAAAAGTTGAATTAAATAGTAGAAACACCATTTTTGCTAACATAGGGAAAAACAAAGACTCATGGTGGTTAGAGCCAGCTAATGAGAAATTAACAACAGGTTTTTACTTCATCTTAAATGATGAGAATAACAGCAGATTGTTATTATTTAAAATTCCATCAAACTTCCTGAAAGGATCCCAGTTCAGGCAAAGAGGTGACAAAGATGTAACACAAATAATAATACCCATTTCCAATAGTAAGTTTGTTGATAGAAAAGGTTTTGATTTTACAAAGTGTTTAATAAAGGAAATAAAGTACTAATGTCGACAAACCAGATAGTATCTAAAGTATGGTCATTTTGTAACACTCTTAGAGATGATGGTGTTAGCTATGGAGACTATTTAGAGCAGTTAACATACTTGTTATTCCTAAAGATGGCCGATGAACTAAGTAAGCCACCACATAATAGAAAGTTACCTGTCCCTAAAGAATATAATTGGGAAAGTCTGACAAATAAAAAAGGTGCAGAGTTAGAGGGTCATTATAGCATATTACTACGTGAACTTTCACATCAAAAAGGAATGTTAGGACAGATATTTACAAAGAGCCAAAACAAAATACAAGACCCTGCAAAGCTGTCTAGATTAATAGACTTAATTGATAAAGAACAATGGACAGTATTAGGTGCTGATGTTAAAGGTGAGATTTATGAAGGGCTCTTAGAGAAGAATGCAGAAGATACAAAGAGTGGTGCAGGACAATACTTCACACCAAGAGCCTTGATAAAAACAATGGTAGAATGTATAAGACCAGAGCCAATGAAAACCATTGCAGACCCTGCATGTGGTACTGGTGGATTCTTTTTAGCAGCTTATGATTTTATAGCAGCTAATCATAATTTAGATAGAGAACAAAAACAGTTCCTAAAATTTAAAACATTTGCAGGTAATGAAATAGTAGCAGGTACAAGAAGACTTGCATTAATGAATTTGTTCCTACATAACATAGGAGATATAGATAGTGATAATTATATTTCTCCTGCTGATTCATTAATAGCAGATGCAGGAATAAGGTATGATTATGTGTTAGCCAACCCTCCTTTTGGTAAAAAAAGTAGTCAAACATTTACCAATGAAGAAGGTGAACAAGAAAGGGATGAACTTAATTATAATAGACAGGATTTTTGGGCAAGCAGTAGCAATAAGCAACTAAATTTTGTACAGCATATCAGAACAATGCTTAAGACTACAGGACTTGCTGCAGTTGTTGTTCCTGATAATGTATTGTTTGAAGGTGGTGCAGGAGAAACAGTAAGAAAGAAGTTGCTAGAGACAGTTGATCTACATACTATACTTAGATTACCTACAGGTATATTCTATGCTAATGGTGTAAAAGCTAATGTTATTTTCATTGATGCCAAGCCTGCTGCTAAGGAGCCATGGACAAAAGAAATATGGTATTATGATTACAGGACAAATGTGCATCATACATTGAAGAAAAACCCTTTGAAGATCGAGGATTTAAGAGAATTCATTGAATGCTATAATCCAAAGAACAGGCATAAAAGAAAGGAGTTGTTTAATGCAGAATCTAATCCTGAAGGGAGATGGAGAAAGTTTACTTATGATGATATAATAGCGAGAGATAAAACAAGTTTAGATATTACATGGTTAAAAGATAAATCGCTTGCAGACCTTGATAATCTACCTGATCCTGATGTATTGGCATTAGATATAGTAGAAAATTTAGAAGCTGGACTGGAAAATTTTAGAACTATTATTAAACAGTTAAAATAGTGCACTTTTTTAGCTAAATTGGTATGTGACTTAATATGCTTCAAATTTAAAATAATGTATTGTATTAGCTGCGGTAAACAAATAGAGGTTGACAGTAACTATTGTACGTACTGTGGTCAAAAAGTTGTACTTGGAAACAGTCCACATGTGGCTTCAGAAATTAGCCTTTTAACCGTCGAAGAGGAAAAAATCACGGCTGATAAAACAAAAACCATAAAAGATAAGGCAATTGATGCTCAACCTCCAGAAACTGTAGTTCCAGAAGCAGAGTTAAAAGATCATAATGAAGATGTGTTTAATAGTATACCTACAACTACTACAGATCTTACAAATAATAGTGTTCTTCTAGACGCATCTAGCACTAAAACAAACATCACTCCTAGCAATTTAAAGCACACTATATATGACGAGTCATATCAGCGTGACTTTATGCCTGCTGTTTTTGGATCATTACTAATTCTGGCTTCCATCCTTACTTACTTTATGGGTAATAGTAACGGGTATGAGCTATCCTCTGAGGACTACCTTTTTGAGCAGAAAAAACGTCAATATCTCTCAATAGCAAGTGTTGTAATCCGAATAGTTGTAGCTATGTGGGTAGCAAATATTGCAACTTTCAGAAACAGGAATTCAACGGGGTGGCTTTTTTTGGGATTCTTTTTTCCAGGTATAACATTAGTTGTGCTAAGCTTTAAGAAAAAACTATTAAACCGGAGATAATGTTCTGTAAAAGCTGTGGACAAGAAAATAAGCCAGAGGCAAGCTTTTGTAAAGTTTGCGGTACTACTCTATCACTGGTAGGTAATTACACAAAATCTGAGAAGAGGACAACAGCAACTGTTAAGAATGATTTAAACAGAACTGAATTAAATGTTTTCCAGAAAATTGTGTTGCTTATCAGTGTTGTCTGGATCTTGATATGCTTATGTTACACCCCTTTTAAAGACAAAAGTGGTATTGTTTACAATTATTTTTGGACACCTTCCATTCAAGTTGATTGGGTAAGGTTTTTTGTGCATCTTACATTGGTCGGTGTTCCAACAATTGTTTTACTGCGCTACTTTAAGCATACCAAAATTTCTAATACCTCTATTTATAAAAAGCGGGCAAAAAAAGAGTTTTACATACTCGTTCTTTTTGTCCTATCTATGGGACTGTGCCTCTGTTACGTTTGTACCCAGACATACATAAACAATAACCGGAAAAAAACTTTAACTGAAAAGATCTCTATTCTAGAAAGACAAAGAGAAGAGAATTCTTTTGTAAGGAACCAAAGGTCAAAATTTTGGTTTGATAGTAATCAAGTTTTTGATTTACGAGAATATAATGGAAATATTCAGTCCCTTTGGGAGATGATGATTAACAGTCTCCATGATGAACAGTGGCTAAATTACTTCTACCAAAAATACAATTACACCCGAAACTATAGTTGGAATGGTGAGCCCCCGGGGCAATATAATAGATTGAGGGGAAGTCTCGGAATAAACTCGCCACAAGAAATGAAAAGCTTTATTGAACAAAATAGACTTACACCAGAAGTGACAAAAAAGGACGCAGAAAATCGCAAGATTAATGAAAGTTTAGGTCTTCTTTACAAGGAAAGAGAAGGTTTAACTATATACGATAATGAGGCAATCAGAAGGATTTTCCTAGTTTTTACCTTCATCTCATTTTCTCTTTTTTATGTATTTAGACCTATGGTGTGGTTTATTAAGGGATTAATAAAGGATATTAGTTAGTGGGTCCGTGTCTACACACTCACTAAAAAGATTATATTATACAATGCCTAATCTAGATTAGGCTGTTCAAGATCACTGGATGTTTTGTTGAGCAAACAAGAACGTTATTGAAAGTTAATAAACAGTTTTGTACACTATTTCAGACTGCTTTGTTCATTTTAATGACTGACCCATAGTAAAAAAAATTTTTTGTGAAAAGTGTGAACGTTTAGCCTACCTGTTGCTATACCCCCGCTAATTGCTCAAAGCAAAGTACCCCCGGGTACTATTTAAGAATAATCTTTTCAGTTCTACATGTTAATACTTCATTTATAAATGTACCTTTTGATAGCTCCACCTGTAACGTAACTAATGGCAGTTTCATACAGTAGCTCAACCTTCTTTCTTCCCTCCCTCTCTAAGCAGCCTCTCCTACTAACCCCCTCTAATCCTTGGAGAAAAATAACCTCCATATTTACAAACCTCAAAAACAAAAAATTTATGGTTAAGATCGTTGGCTTCAACCTTCGTGAGAACACAGAAGGAAGGCAATTCTTTGCACTTATATTGCAAGGAGGAATTGAAATAGTAAAATCATCTACTGGTAGCAGTTATGTAACAATCAGAAAATGCAGCCTGCCTACCACATTTGATGAAGAAACATGTAAGGCTCTAATTGGACAAGAGTTACCAGGCTCAGTTCAAAAGGTGGAATGTGAGCCTTATGAATATGCAATACAACAAACAGGAGAAGTTGTTGTACTTACATATAGATATGAGTATGTTGAAGAACAAACTAAAAATGTGGTTCAGTTTACCAAGGTTGGTAATCAAATAGGCAATGCCATTAGTGAATTTGTTTAGTGCAAAAAAGCTGTTGAATCAAAGAAGTTTCAACAGCTTTTTTTATGCAGCTTTTACCTTCCCGACTATAATGAAAGAGGTAAATATTGCATACATATTTTTTGAAGGGATTGGATTTTCTCGCTGAGGTTAAATAACCACGCCCTAATTCTATATTGCCTTTATTCTTACTGCTTTAGGTCTTCAAAAAGAAGATACCATATACCATAATAGCGATTACCACCATTAACATAATAGCCTTTTCTTTAAATGGCATATATTAGTCAAGGCTAAGAAGGTCTGCTAAAGGAATTTCCAAAGCATTGGCTACTTTATATAAAGTAAATATTCTTGGGTTTACTCTACCGGATTCCATTCTTGAGATGTTTGATTTTTCTACATCTATTTCAACACCAAGAGCTAATTGAGAGACACCTTTCTCAGTTCTTAACTGTTTTATTTTAAGTCCAATTTTCTTCAGTAGAACCTTTTCTGTCATGGTTATCATTTCTGATAACCAAGTTGGTCAAAAGCAGTACTTTAGGGGTTATCATAAACAACATCAATATTTACTCATCCATTTTACTTAAATTAAAAAACATCATCATGCAAGAGCCATCAAAAAGGAGCAATATTTTGTTTAATTTTCTAGTAGCGCTAGTTCTTGTTATTATTGGTTCCCTTATAAAGGGATGTTTTGATTAAACTTTAAACATGAACTTCATCTCAGTTACTACTCTTCTTTTATGCTTCTTCTCTGGAGGCATATCTCTAAAGTTTATGGATATTTTAGAGAAGAGATTTGGATCTGTGAAAGTATACGAGAGTTGGTGGATAAAGATCCTACAGTTGTCTTCACTTCTGATTTTTCCCTTAATGATCTTGTTTAGAAATTATAGCTGGTGGAAGGCAATACTCATATATGTGATTGGTTTCATTGTCACAAATTTCGTTTCCTCTATTATTGCTCATTTTCTTATCAGGTATAAACACGCACACAAAATAGTAGTGGCGGGAATGATATTGGGTACTTTAAGTGTGATTTACGGATTCAATCAACAGTATAAAGATGGTACTTATTGCGCCAGAGTTGAATACTACAATCCTTCAACTACTACAAGAAGTCAGTACAACTTGACAATTGAAATAGAAGATAACAGAGTAGTAATGTTAGAGTTTCCCAATGGTGGCTGGTTGGATTCTGACCATTTTACACCACCTGAATTGAGTTATTTTGGGCATGCAACCATTGTTGATCATAGGAATTATCAATACACAATAAAATACTTAGAGGAGGGCAAATGCGAATTTAGAGTAATAGGATATGATCCAGAAAGCATTGAAAATGCAGATGACCTAGAATACGAAGAAGATGAAGAAGAGAGTGAAGATGAAGAGGAACTAGAAGGCGAAGAAGAGAGTGTTAACTGAAAAAGGAATGAAAGAAAATCTTTTCCCAATATTACCATTTCATCTTAATGAAAAAATACCCAACCAAAAAGACAATCTAAAGTATTTGGGCATTCTGTATTACGAACAATTTGCAGTTTACGAGATAATAAAAAAGCCTATTGATAATGTATTCAATTTTCGAATAAGTAAGATAGATGTACTTGTCCAAGCAGATATTATAGTAGGTCTGAATATATATTTGAATGTAAACAAACATAACTCTATGTTTATAAAGGATGGCATAGACATGCAACTAAAAGAAACAGGTAAAATGATATTTCACTTTGATAGTCTGGTATACATGTGGAGCAATGAGGTAAATATATTAGTACTAACAAGCAGTATAGATAAAGAAGTCGTGTTAGAATATCATTTGAAACAATATAGCAGTTATAGTGAATTGGAATAAGGAATTGAATATACAATCTTCAAATTTTCATCTTCTACTATGATTGTAAATTTGCACTTTCTAAACAAAATTCGATAACCAAACACCTTGCAAACAATTTGCAAACAAATCCTCCAGTGGCTAAAAACATTTTATACATAAGTACTTGTTTATCAGTACACCCGGGTGGTGGAACTGGTAGACACGCAGGACTTAAAATCCTGTTCCCCGCAACGGGAGTGACGGTTCAATTCCGTTCCCGGGTACACTTTTTTATTTTCAAAGCCTTGATAGTTTGGACTTTCAAGGCTTTTTTGTTTGTGGAGGCCTGAAAGAGTGACGTTTAGACAACTAAATTTCCTATACAACAACCTATAGCATAAAGCGGGGAACGTCAACACAAAACACGCTATAACTAGCATTGATTTTCAACAAAATAATTATTTTTGAATAGGCGTATAATAGCATAAATTAGCTGTTATGGGCAATTATAAAAACCTGTGATAAAATCGCAATTTAAATTTTGGGCAATTCTTCCACCTTCGTTGACAATTGCTGTTACTTGGATACTTTACATAGTTACCTCCAAGCTGCTCATTAACTCTACTTCAGAGCCTCCTTTTTTTGTTTATATCATCATCCCTCTTTTCATGTTCACTTGGATTTGGCTTATATTCAGTGAACTGAGAACTAAAGCATTGAAAATTTCTATTGAGGAAAACGGAGTTAGAAGCTCTAATTTTTTAGGTCTTGGTAAATCGAAGTGGTATGGTTTTGAGGAATTGGACGGTTTAACAACAACTATTCTACCATCAAAATATGACCGATATGAATTTTTGTATCTGATAAAGGAAAGGAAGAAAGTGGTAAAAATCTCACAGTTTTATCATTCTAATTATGCGGAATTGAAGCAAGCACTGTTGAGTAAAAACAAGGATTTAGGTTTTCAGAATTATTCGTTGTTAGGTGAGTTAAAAGAGCTGTTACAATAAATGCATCAACGTTCAGAGCAAGAATAACTGCACACAACAACAGCTTTATGCAATTGTGGTTTAGGAATGACTTTAAACAGAATATCTTTAATGAGCCTTAGCACAATGGTACACATTAGAACAACGAATACCACTACTGCATAAAGCTGAAAAACGTTAGCTGTGATGTTATGACCTATACTCAAATTACCATTGATTGGAACGCTGACCCTAATGCTCCAGAAGTTCAGCTTACGGTTAATAACAATAGCGTGACACTTGAATTTTACTTAAACTATTTCCTCTTTGACAGATTCCAAGAAGGGGACAAAGCAAGGCTCACTTTTAATCAATGTTACAAGTATGCTTTTAACGGCATGAATGACGAAGGTTATTTTCAAGAGCAGTATAGGTACAAGGACAATGAGTTGCCCTGGGGTGAGTTCTATAACGTTGAAACGGATTGGGAAAAAGATTTTCCTGTTAAACATGAGGTTTTATACTCCGAGAATGATAAACAAAGATTAAATCATTACATATTTTTATTCAAGGACAATACTTTTGAATGTGTTGCTAAAGACTATAAGTTAGAGTTCAATCTTCAGAGAGAGAAACACCACAGCTAACAACAGTTTTATGCAATAGTGGCTTCAGGAATAACTTTGAACAGAATACCTTTAATGGGCTTTGGAACAGTAGTAAACAGCAGAACAATGAATGCCACTACTGCATAAAGCTGAAAACCGTTAGTGGCAATAATACAAACCTCTGCATACAATCAACATATATAACGAGCATGTTCAGGAGTACGTAAACAAGTTTTTTACACTGGACTTGTACAAAGATACCTTCGACTCCTTTTTAGAACTTGTCCCTTTAAATGCAAACATTCTTGAATTAGGTGGCGGGCCGGGTAATGTTGTTAAATACCTGAAGTCAAAAAGAAACGACTTAAACATCCTCGGAATAGACTTGGCTCCAGAAATGATCAAAGAAGCCGAACGGCAGAACCCTGATTCAACATTTGAGTTAATGGATATCAGGGATGCAGATCAAATAAAACAGAAGTTTGATGCAGTAATTGCAGCATTTTGCATTCCCTATATCAGCTACAGTGATGCAGCCGACTTATTTAGAAAATTTAAGAACCTGATTAAAGGCAACGGCATATTGTATATTAGTTGTATGGAAGGAACAAGGGAGCGATCAGGTTTTGAAAAGACAAGTTTTACAGGAGACAATAAAATGTATATCAACTATTATGAAAGAAGTGAAATAGAGTTGTGGTTAAAAGAACAGAATTTTAACATTGAAGCTTTTTATACCAAGGATTATCCTGAGACAGATGGCTCTACAACAACTGATATATTTTGCGTTGCCAAAAAAGTATAAGTGCTATGATGTATAGCCTGTCCTTCAAATAACTTCTGCCTTCACTTCAGCTAAAAAAGAGGCTTTCGCCTCTTTTCGTAAATCATAGATTACAACTATAAACATTAAAGCTTCTGTTTCTTGTTTGGGTAAATTTTAGAATCGAATAAAAATTTTGTGGTTTGTAAAATAAGTAAGGAATGTAGTTAGTCCGCATGAGTTGACATCTTAGTTACGTTGGCAGCCGCTACATATTTCTTTACTGGGTTTCTTATCATCGTCACACTCACCCTCACGTGTACATGTAAATTTTCCATCTGTTTTATTATGTTCTCGTATATGAGCTTCAACTGCAATAGCAGGAAGGCAGAGGTATATCCCATTGTGTACTATCGCGTACTTTACAGGCTTTTTGCTTTGTACATTGGTGGGAGTCATCGAAACTAGTGTGAGGGAAAGGGAAAGTATTGCTAATGCAATACATGTTTTTAAATTTTTAATCATAATTAAAGGTTTTTTGGAATATTGATTTATTTAAGGGGAAAGAATCTTATCTATGGATGTGACCGGCACGACCGACCATGCATAATTAGGTTAATGTACAATCAACCTTTCCAATATGTTTATGAGTGTGTGCTTCGAACGCAGCTTTTGTAAAACAAT
>DASVST010000672.1:0-1844 GCA_036387965.1 Segetibacter sp.
AAGAAAAAAGATAATAGAAGAGCTTCAGGATATATCTGATGAATATTTTGGGAAACTTAAAATCGAGGGAAATATAGTTGTAGGATTAGCAAATGCTTACCAGTCTTACGCAAACAATATCTACAAGGTAGCACAAGCAAAAGCAGCCAGCGAACAGGTTGCAAAATTAGGAGTAGAGCTTAGTCAAATAACAGGGCAAGTCAATCAACTAGGTCAATCATTACAACTTAGTGATAAGAACGGTCTGGTTGGCGGTGCCGAGGCGGCACGGAAGAGATACGAAGAGTTGCAGTCCCTTGTTGAGAAGGGGAACATGAGAACCTTTGAAGACACTAAAAGATTAACTGAGTTAACGGGCAAATCAGAGAGAGAGATAGTAGCCATTATAGGTAAACGGGAATCGCTACGTACTAGAGAGATGAATATTGTTGCAAGGATGCTAACGCTCTCCAAGCAAACGGCAACTACTGACCTTAGTAGTATTATTAAGTTCCCTGAGTTCAAAACGCCAAAAGAAAAAGTTGACCCTATTAAGGTTCCTGTGGTGCCTGATTTTAAGGGCTTCTATGGAGATATAACTAACGACCCCGACAGGTTAAAGCAAATCGGTCTTGCAAAGCCTATACAATTACCCGTAGGATTTAAACTACAGGGTATAAATAAAGACTTTCTTATTCCTGCCCAAACAGAGCTGGAAAGGCAAGTAGAAAACCTCAATAAAAGAATGGCTGACATTGTTAACAATTCAGTTAATAATGTTTACTCCCAAATAGGTGAAGGTTTAGCGATAGCATTGTCGGGCGGTGGCGTTGATGAGGCTTTCAAAGGGCTATTGCTAACCGTTGCAGAAGGAATGAAGCAGTTAGGAGAAAGTATGATCGCTTTAGGTACTGCAAAAACCGCATTGGAAAAATTTGGTTTAACGCCAGGTGTTGGAACTGTAGTGGCTGGTATAGCTGTAGTTGGTTTAAGTGCCCTGCTTAAAAACTCACTTAACAACATTCCAAAGTTTGCACAAGGCGGAGCGGTAAGCGGTGCTACTCTTGCAATGGTTGGAGATAATCCGAGTGGTAGAGAGTGGATGTTGCCAGAAGAAAGTTTAGCGGATTTAGCAAGCCGACTAAATAAGGGTAGAGGTGGCGAAGTCTTTATTCCAAAGAATATTATCAGAGGTAATGATATAGTTACTGTTTACGAAAGAGCAACAGAAACAAGGAGGAGAAACGGATAATGCACGCTCTTAGATACTATATCGAATTTGACAATATAGCAGAGGAAGAGTATTCTTTTGAAATACACAAAAAGAACTATGTAGGCGCATCTAATGAGTTGACAGCCGGGGGAGATCCTGTTACGCACAACTACCAAACAGACGAGCCTAAAGCATCTATTAAAGGAAGTAGCGTTACACTTACCCTTATCAACGATGGTACACTTCCTATTTCTACTTTTTATTCTGTTAGCGACGACGAGTATAAAGGCATACTATACTACGGTACACAAAAGTTATTCGAAGGTTTTTTGGTTCAAGATGATTGCAGCGAAGAATTGAGAGATGATACACATGAAATTGTTTTATCGTTCAGTGATGGATTAGGTCTTTTAAAGGACGTTAAGATTAATGAGAATATTGAAACAATACACGGATTTTACGGTGTTTCGGGCGGTGGAAATTCATTCTTCTTTACGGGGTCTATGCCCGACGTTAGAGTAGGATCAACTATAGAGTTTACTGATACTAACAGTAATACTTTTTGGGGTACATATACCATAAATGAAGTAGGATCTCTCTATTTAGGAGTGAATGAAACGATACCACTGTCTTTCCCTTCTGCTAATTTATG
>DASVST010000673.1:0-2176 GCA_036387965.1 Segetibacter sp.
ATCCTTTTATCGTCATCAGATGATAATGCCGGCCCACCATTTTCAGCGTTAGCATACATGCTTCTAAACTTATAGATCTTAAATATTTTTCCTTTGTAGCCAACCCTCTCTTGAAAGTAAAAAATGGATCCCGGAGAAGAAAATTTTGTTCGAAGAGCCACATATAATAAAAAAGGAGTGAGAATGAGTAAGGAAAAAACGGAAATAAGAATATCAAGAACACGCTTAATATTTTGTTGCCATTGAGGCATAAGCCCGGTATGAATATCTATCAGCATTGCACCCAACACATTGCTTGTTTTTACTGAACCGGAAATAATATCAAGCGTATTGGGTACTAACTTTACTTCTACATCTTTTTCACTTAACCTGTTTACAAGATCTTCCATTAAATGATTCTCTGATCTATCAAATGCTATTATTGCCAGTTGTACAGAATATTGGTCAATAGTTTGTTCGATGTTATCTAAACCGCCTATTGGCTTCAGCCATTTAGTCAACCCGTTTTTCAACGAATGACTTCCTGAAGGAACAAACCCTATAAGCTTATAACCCAACCCTATAAAATTCTTTTGAACATCCTTGTAAATTCTTACCGCCTCTGAATTATTGCCGATAATAATGGTGTTGTGAATGATGCGCTCATTCAGCAGATCGTTCTTTGCTCGTAAAAGAATGATCGCCCTTCCTAAGAAGGTTAATGAGAATTGCAGTAACAAAAAGAGACCGAAAGCGGTATAGTAATATGTATAAGTTTTAGAATGATCATTAAGAATGAGAATGAAAAAAATTAAAAGACAACCAACAAGTGTTGTTGTAAAAGTTTGAGTTAATTCATTCAACCTCGATTTCCTGTACAAAGATTGGTTGTATACACCTGTTAGTGAATAAAGCACAATCCAGAAAATAGGTACAATTATGATAGTGAGATGAAACGTAGAATCGTGTAAGAATATCTGGTATAAATCGGTGGATGGTTCATTTAATAAGTTCTTCCTGATTAGAGCAAATAACCACCACGTAATAATTGCAGTTATCGCATCGCTGAAAACATACCACCCAATATGTAGAGGTTTAAAAGTTTTCATGCAGTGGTTACACTGTAAGATTTGCGTTTCCTATCTTATCAAGGATCTGATGCGCCACTTCCATAGCAAGGAAGCCATCAATTTCACTAACTACAGTTTGTTTATTATTATTTATAGAATCAACAAAGGCCTCTAATTCCATTTTAATTGCATTTGTCTGCTCAATAACAGGGTTGGCAACAGCGATCTTTTTTTTGCCTTGTGATGTTTCTATTTCGAACGTGAAAGCTTTTTTATCCTCCGCTTGCTGCAGTTTTATTACCTCGGCTTTTTTATCTAGGAAATCAATTCCGATATAAGAGTCTTTCTGAAACAGACGCATTTTGCGCATCTTCTTCATACTTATGCGGCTGCTTGTTAGATTAGCAACACAGCCATTATTAAACTCCATTCTCACGTTTGCAATGTCAGGTGTGTCAGTCATTACAGCTACGCCGTTCGCAACTATGTTCTTTACATCACTTTTAACGAGGCTCAAAATAATATCAATATCATGTATCATTAAGTCAAGGATCACACTTACTTCTGTACCCCGAGGATTAAATTGAGCCAACCTGTGAACCTCAATAAACATCGGATTTAAGTTCAGATCTTTTACCGCCATATATGCGGGATTAAATCTTTCAACATGACCAACCTGCATTTTTATGTTTGCTTCTTTCGCCATGTTAACCAATAGACGACCTTCTTCTATTGTGTGCGCTAAAGGCTTTTCAACAAATACATGTTTGCCCTTTCTTATTGCCTTTTCGCATAAGGCAAAATGATGATTCGTCGGAGCAATAATATCTACAGCATCGCAGGCATCTATAAGTTTATCGGGATCAGAATATCTTTTTAGCTGGTATTCCGTAACAACTCCTTTCGCAGTTTCATCGTTTGGATCGTAAAATCCTACAAGCTTTACCCCTTCAATTTCTTTCCAGTTATTCAAATGAAATTTGCCTAAATGTCCCACCCCGAATATTCCTACTTTAAGCATTGCGCTAATGTTTTATAGGTGTAAAGATATGTTATTGATGGCGAGCTGGTAAAGGCAAAACAAATCCATGCTGAACAAATAGTTTAAACAAACCTGGAAAAAAGTT
>DASVST010000674.1:0-6409 GCA_036387965.1 Segetibacter sp.
ATCGGGGGTAGTCGCACCGGTAGTGTCATATTCTTTAATGGGTGGTGCAGGTAAAGGTGCTGATGGGTTGAGCAGTTCATCAACAGCCTGCAACATTGTTTTAGTACTAAAATAATCAATGTCAGATTTTTGACTGCCAAACATTGTGCGTTTGAGCAAATGAACAACTTCATTCCGTGTCCATGCGCCGGTATATGGATTTAAGCCAGAAGTAGTCCGGGCTACATCAAACGGTATAAAAGCAGCTTCCTTTTGCAGTGGCTTTTTATACGTAGAAAGAAACTTTCTCCTATCCATATCAAGAGTTTAAAACGTGCAATCAAAATAATTTTCAGTAAGATACAATAATGTTAAGGAGAACTGCAAGCATTTTAGGCCCATTCTCTAACATATTGTCTTTTTTAATCAATAATTAATCTGAGTGGGTTATTCAAAGATAAAAGCAGAACAATGATCAGTAGCTCAATGGCGCGTTCACCAGTGTTTCCTGAAATCGAAATGACGGTAAGAAAAATTTAAGACGAATTTGTTAGCTTATGTTTTCGTAAATGCCTGCAATGCCTTGTCCACCACCTACGCAGGCTGTAACCAGACCATACTTTTTATTGAGTCGCTTCATGTCGTTTAATAACTGAACAGTTAGTTTACTTCCGGTGCAGCCCAATGGATGACCAAGTGCAATTGCACCTCCGTTTATATTTACGAGGTCAGGATTTAGATTTAACTCTCTTATTACAGCAATAGATTGAGATGCAAATGCCTCATTGAGTTCAACCAATTCAACTTGTCCCAAGCTCATGTTTGCCTGCTTTAAAACTTTTGGAACAGCAGCAACAGGACCAATTCCCATAATACGAGGATGAACACCAGCATTAGCACAAGCTATCAATCTGCCGATTGGTTTTAGTCCTAATTCATTCACCATCTTTTCACTCATTACTAAAACGAAACTTGCACCATCACTTGTTTGTGATGAATTACCTGCAGTGATCATTCCATTAGCAGCAAAGGCTGGTTTTAATTTAGCAAGCGCCTCTATGTTTGTGTCAGCCCGTGGTCCTTCATCTGTATCAACAACATAACTGCGCTTTTGCTTTTTACCTTTTTCGTCAAGGTATACCTGCTCAACATTTATAGGAAGAATTCCATCTGTAAAATACCCGTTATTTATCGCATTTATCGCTTTTTGATGCGAGTTGTAACTAAACTCATCCTGGTCTTCGCGGCTTACTTTGTATTCCTTGGCTACTGCTTCTGCAGTTAAACCCATATTTAAATAATAATCAGGTTCATCTGATGCAATAGAATACGCAGGTACAGTTTTCCATCCTGCAGTTGGAACCATACTCATGCTTTCTACTCCACCCGCAACAATACAATCAGCTATACCCATGCGTATTTTTGCAGTGGCAATAGAGATACTTTCCAACCCACTTGCGCAATAGCGATTCACCGTCATTCCTGGAACCTCAAAGCCTAAAGCTCTTGCAGCAATGATTCTTCCGACCTGTAAACCTTGTTCGGCTTCTGGCACAGCATTGCCAACTATTACATCATCAACACGATTAGCCTCTAACTGTGGAACTGAAGCCAACAGACCTTTTATTACGTCAATTGCTAAGTCATCGGGGCGGGTAAAACGAAATCCGCCTCTTTTACTTTTTGTAACTGCTGTGCGGTATCCTGCAACTATGTAAGCTTCCTGCATGGTTTGTTTTTTCGTATTCAAATGTAAGAAATTAAACAAAAGTTGCATGAACAACTAAATACAAGTGCTTAAGATTAGCACAACATTATTTAGGCTTTGCTACCTTCGCGAACTATCATGTATCACCTGCTGCGTAATATCCTTTTCAATCTTGATGCTGAAGCCGCTCATCATTTTTCGATGAAGAGCCTGAGTACAATCAGCCAAATTCCTATTGTTCAACAACAACTGACAAAAACATTTTCTTTTCACAATCCGTTACTAAAGAGAAAAATCTTCAACCTGGAATTTAATAACCCTGTAGGCTTAGCAGCAGGATTTGATAAAAATGCACTCTACTTAAAAGAACTTGAGATGCTAGGTTTCGGGTTTGTTGAAATTGGCACCGTTACACCAAAGCCACAGGAGGGAAACGATCGACCAAGGTTATTCCGGTTGCCTGATGATTCTGCAATAATAAATAGGATGGGTTTTAATAATGCCGGAGTTAAAGAAGTAGCGAAGAGGATAAGAAGCACACAAAAACCGCATAAAGAAGGAAGAATGTTGATCGGTGGCAATATCGGAAAAAACAAGGCAACCGCTAACGAAGACGCTTGGAAGGATTATGAAATTTGCTTTAACGAACTATATGATTGTGTTGATTATTTTGTTGTGAATGTGAGTTCACCAAACACACCAGGTTTACGAGAACTACAGGAGAAGTCAGCTTTAATAAAAATTCTTGGGCATTTGCAAACTGTTAACCAGGCGAAGCTTTTTCCCAAACCAATTCTTCTAAAAATTGCACCTGACTTAACTATTGGACAAGTTGATGACATTATTGAATTATCTGAGGAAGTGAACTTAAGTGGAATTGTAGCAACCAATACCACAATTAGCAGGGCTGATTTAAGCACTAGGAAAGATGTTGTTGATTCCATTGGTGCAGGTGGACTTAGTGGGAAACCGATTAAAGCTAAATCAACAGAAATCGCAAGATACCTACACAGGCAAACGCAAGGCCGATTACCAATAATTGCAAGTGGTGGTATATTTACCGGTGCTGACGCGCAGGAAAAATTAGATGCAGGTGCATCACTTGTTCAGGTTTGGACAGGCTTTATTTATGAAGGACCTGCGATAGCAAAAAACATCTGCAAACATTTAGCTCAATAACATGATCATACATTTATCACTTACTGAAGAAATCATTAATGAATGTCTCAAACTTCATTATAGTGGAAAGGAAGCATCAGGCAGATTAAGGCAAAGGCTGATACTGATTCCAATTGCTCTACTTGGATTATCTGCTTATTTAATCTACAACGAACTGCAGAGAGAAACTCCCGGGCAGAATTTATACATGGCATTTTTATACATCGGCTTTGCCATCAGCTATTATTTTTTCATGCGGTACCGAACAATCAGGGGAGGAAAACAACTGCTTAGAACACTGGGAAGTAATTCGACCTTCGAGATGGATGTTACTGATGAAAAATTAGTAACCACTACAAAGGCAGGCTCTTTTGATACCACATGGGATTCATTTACACGTGCTACAATCAGTAAAGAAAATATATTGCTTTACCAGTCAGACCACAGCTTCAGCATGTTCAATTACCGGTTTTTCGAAGGCGGAGATTTCAACACATTTAAACAGATGGTGAGAGAGAAAGTAACGCCTCTTACTGAAGTTTAGGTGGTATAATTATTTAAAAGGTTAGCAGCAACTCAGATATATTTGCCCACTTAAAGCATTGATGATGGAACATTTATTCACAGCCGATTCGCTGATTAGTCTTCTGACACTTACGATTCTCGAGATCGTTTTAGGGGTTGACAATGTAATTTTTGTTTCCATTATTATGGGTAGGATGCCCAAAAGTCAGCAACTAAATGCAAGAAGGTTGTGGATGGTTACAGGTATAACTGTTAGAGTTTTATTGCTGCTTGCCTTGGGCTGGTTGGTTCAACAAAAAGGCAAACCTGTGTTTGAGTTATTTGGAAAGGGGTTTGATCTATCCAGCATAGTGATGCTGCTGGGAGGCTTGTTCCTATTGTATAAAACAGTAAAAGAAATTCATCATAAACTTGAGGGCGAGGAAGAACATCTAAACGCGGGCAACAAAAAAGTTGCATCGTTTGCAAATGCAATTGGGCAAATAATATTGGTTGATATGATCTTCTCGTTCGATAGTATTATTACAGCTGTCGGGATAGCAAAACATTTAGAAATAATGATAACAGCTGTTATTATTGCGATGATCGTAATGTTCATGTTCAGTCAAAAGATTGCGAATTTTATCCATAAGCATCCAACCTTAAAGATGCTTGCGCTTTCATTTTTAGTAATGGTCGGAATGGTATTGATCGTGGAAGGTTGGGCAGGAGACGCAGCACATGATCTTCACTTAAAGAACTATGTTTATTTCGCTATGGCATTTTCTTTTGCTGTTGAATTATTGAACATGAGGATAAGGAAGCGTTCTGCTAAACCTGTAGAATTTAGAGGCCCAAGTTTGGAGGATGCAGGACTGGGTGAAAACTTGAGAAAAAATAATCCCTAACTACATAGGAGTGCAGCGGCAACAACGCCTGCCGTTTCGGTGCGCAGCCTTGTTTGCCCAAGTGTTACAGGAAGATAGTTCAACTGTAAAGCTGCTTCAATTTCTTCCGGAGAAAAATCTCCTTCGGGACCAATAACTATCTGTGTAGATGAGGAATTCGAATAATCTTTCACATTTTGTTTTTGCTCCTTTTCGCAATGAGCTATGAGTTTTACCTTGTAGCTGGTCGAAGATATTGCCTGGTTAAAAGCTACAGGCTCATGAAGTTTCGGTAACCAATATTGTTGGCTTTGAAGCATTGCAGAAATCAATATGTTATTCATCCTTTCGAACCGGAAATGTTGCTTTTCAGTTCTGTCGCATAACAAAGGAATAATTTCAGAAACTCCAATTTCTGTTGCTTTCTCCAGGAACCACTCAAAGCGACTGGTATTTTTCAATAATGAAATTCCTATGGAGACTTCCTTCGTATTTCGTACTTCATATTTGGTATCTAATACTTTTACAGTACAACTTTTTTTATGATCATTAACTATAGCCGTTTGGCACAACGTGCCTTTTCCATCTGATAAATTGATCTCCTCTCCCTTCTTCATTCTTAGTACCTGTACTACATGTCTTGATGTTTCTTCGCTAAGCGTAATCAGCGGGTGTGTAACAGGCTCAGAGATGTAAAAAATAGGTGCAGACATTAATGCAAATAAAAAGAAAAGCCCCGATACCGGGGCTCTTCATATAATCAGAAAGGGTCAGCGTCGTCAAATCCATCATCAAACTCTCCATTGTTCATCTTGCTTCCTTTTTGGATGAACAGGTTTGCTCCATTATCTCCTCCTTGAGATGGTGAAGGGCCTAAAGGCTTCCAATTACCACCACCTCCGGTCGAAGGATAACCGCCACCACCACCTAAGTCATCACCTTCTTCTTCAACAAATTTTTGTATGTGTAACAGCGCTCTCAACTTAATTGTTTCAAGACTACCGTTTCTATGTTTTGCAATCCTAACATGTGTTTCACCACGGTTACTTTCGCCCATTTCGTTCTGGTTGATCTCGTAATATTCCGGGCGATAAAGGAACATAACCATGTCAGCATCCTGCTCAATAGCTCCCGATTCACGTAAGTCACTCAACTGTGGCATCTTGCTTTCCTTACGGGTTTCTACAGCACGACTTAACTGGCTTAGTGCTATAATCGGCACTTGTAATTCTTTAGCAAGTCCTTTCAAATCTCTTGATATTCTGCTGATCTCTTGTTCACGGTTTGTTTGCCTGTCACCGCTGCCACTCATCAATTGCAGGTAGTCAATTATGATCATTCCTACATTATGCTTGTTAACCAAACGGCGAGCTTTCGCCCTGAATTCAAAGATGTTCAGCGCAGCAGTATCATCAATATAAATTGGTGCTTGAGCAAGCCTGTTTATACCCTTTGTATAAAGTTGCTGCATCTCATGATCTTCCAATTTACCGCGGCTGATCTTCTCGAGCATTATACCACTTTCAGCACTCAGGATACGCTGAACCAACTGCGAAGAACTCATCTCTAACGAGAAGAATCCAACACCTACCGGTTTGGTGGGATGCAATGCTGCGCTGCGTGCAAGATTTAATGCAAAAGCTGTTTTACCCACAGAAGGTCTGGCAGCAAGAATGATCAAATCCGTTGGCTGCCAACCGTAAGTAACTCTATCGAGAGAAGGAAAACCGGTAGGAACACCGGAAATGTCTTCCTGCTTGTTTCTAAGATCCTCAATCCGGGTGATTGTTTTAGCTAAAACAGTATCAATATCATCGAAGTTCTTCTTAAGATAGTTGTTGGTGATGTTGAACATCTTGCTTTCGCTTTCGTCCAGCAAATCGAACACATCTGTGCTGTCTTCGTAAGCGTCGCCAATGATCTCGCCGCTTATGCGAATCAATTCTCTTTGAATAAACTTCTGTAGAATAATCCGCGCATGCGCTTCAATATTTGCAGTAGAAACTACTGAGTTTGTGAGCTTTGTAATTGCGTAAGGTCCGCCAACTATATCAAGTTCTTCTTTTGTTTTAAGTTCTTCAACAACAGTTAAAATATCGATCGGCAAACTTTTTTGCGCTAACGACTGAAACGATTTAAATATTTTTTGATGAGCATCTACGTAAAAACACTC
>DASVST010000675.1:0-3780 GCA_036387965.1 Segetibacter sp.
AGTTTGTTGTGTTTGAATACCGGTGGTTTCGCTTAATAGCATGCGAATATCTCCCGGTTTCATGTTTGCTTTCTCGGCTAATTCTTCTCCCGATATTACTTCTACCCGTGTCGGAATATTTGCAATGGTTCTGCTGATACGAGTAGCTGTTACTATTACTTCTTCTTCGTGTTCTTCGCCCTCTTCCATCAATACCTCGAATGGTGTATCGTCGGGTTGTGGCACCTGAACTGTGATTTCCTGTTCTTCCAAACCAACATAGCTTATCTTGATTTTATAAGTTCCTTCAGGGATGTTATTGAATACTACCAAGCCGGTGCTATCAGCGATAGTTGTTTTATTTATTGAAGGAATTATAGCCGTTGCTCCAATAAGCGGCTCTTTTTCTTCACTGCTTTTAATGGAGAGTCTGATTGTGTGTTGTGCATGAATAATTGTACTGACGAAGAGTACAGCGCACACAGAAAGAAGATGCTTTATAAACATTCAACAAAAATAAGCAGATAAATGATTGAACGAAATCTATCAACCCGCTACAATGCTTCTTCCATTTCCTCGTAATAATCCAATCCTAAATGGGTGATAAGATCCTCTCCCATCATGTGTCGCAATGTATTTTGAAGTTTGATCAATTGCTTAAATATGTCGTGTTCAGGGCGGAGGTCAGGTGCTGTTTGTGGTGATTTAAAATAAAATGATAGCCACTCCTGTATACCAGACTTACCGGCTCTCTTTGCAAGATCACTAAACAATGCAAGGTCGAGAACAATTGGCGCAGCTAATATTGAATCACGGCAGAGAAAATTTATTTTTATCTGCATTGAGTAACCAAGCCATCCGAAGATGTCAATGTTGTCCCAGCTTTCTTTATTGTCTCCCGCAGGTGGATAATAATTGATCCTTACTTTATGGTAAATATCTCCATATAATTCTGGATTGATATCGGCTTGCAGAATGTCTTCTAACACACTAAGCTTCGAAACTTCTTTCGTTTTAAAGTTATCCGGATGATCTAAAACATACCCATCTCTGTTGCCGAGAATATTAGTGGAGAACCAACCTTTAATTCCTAATGATCTTGCCTGAAGTCCGGGTGCAAGAATGGTTTTCATTAAGGTTTGACCAGTCTTAAAATCTTTACCGCCAATTGGTGTGTTTGTTTGTTTTGAAAGTTCTATTAAAGCAGGAATATCACAGGTTAAATTAGGAGCTCCGTTCATAAAAGGCACACCTAATTTGATTGCCGCATAGGCATAGATCATCGAAGGGGAAATAGCTGAGTCAGAATTTCTCAAACCTTCTTCAAAGCTTTCAACCGTTTCATGTACATGAGAAGACTCAAAGTAACTTTCGGTAGATCCGCACCAGATCATTACAATGCGTGAACAATCATTTGCCTCTTTGAAGTTCTCGATATCATCCATAACTCTTTTTGCAAGCTCATATTTGTTTGTTTCTTCTTTTACATGTGTTCCATCCAAATTAGAAACATATTGCTTGTCGAAGACTGCCTTCATTGGCTTCACAGCTTCCAGCTCAGATTTAACAGCATGCAACAAAACAGGTTCAAGCACTTTAGCCTTCATAGCAGCTTCAAAAACGTTGTCGCTGTACACATCCCATCCGCCAAAAACAATATCATTAAGATCAGCAAGAGGTACAAAGTCTTTCACCTTTGGATAGCGGTTTTCGGTTCTCTTTCCTAAACGAATGTTTCCCATTTGTGTTAAAGAACCGACAGGCTGAGCAAGATCTTTCTTAACTGCTTCAACACCTGCAATTAATGTTGTTGCAACTGCACCTAATCCGGGTATCAATAAACCAAGTTTTCCTTCTGCTTTTTCTATGTTGTTATGCATGTAACTTTCCTTTAATAAATCAAATATAGGTATTAAGCTAATGGAACATAGATGCTTGACCTGTCAACACACTAAAATTTTATTTCACCTGTATCATTAACAAGAAGAATTTGCGCCGTTTCTTCAAAAACGTTGATGATCGAAACTGAAGCAGGGCTGATCTCGATCCGTAAAAACATATCCAGCGGCGTACCTGCATAGTAAGCAACCGCAGCTTTAACCAGGTCACCATGAGTAAAAACTGCAACTGTCTCATTGGGATGCTGAATACATAATTTTTGAAGACCTTTTATGAATCTTGTTTGTGCTTCAAGCATCAACTCGCCATTAGGGATAACTGTAAAACTTCTGAAAGAATTATAAAGCTGAAAAGTTGGATCCTTCTCCAGTTCTTCAATCGTTAGATTTGTCCAATCTCCAAAATTGATTTCAAGGAAATCTTCCGAAATAGTTACTTCTTTGTTCAACATTGTGGCAAGTGGTTCGGCAGTTTCGATAGCTCGCTCCATCGGGCTACTATAGATTGCAGAAATGTCTAAACCCTTAAGCCGTTCAGCGACTTTATTTGCCTGATCTTTTCCTTCCTCATTCAGACTCACGCCCGGCATTCTGCCTGCTATTCTTTTGCCTACCGTGTAATTTGTTGCGTGCCTTATTAATAAAAATCTTGTCACTGTTTTTGTTTTTGATGTCCTTCTGAACAGAATATCTACGCGTAAATTCTATGCCTATCACCTTTGTGCTTTGTAGAACAAATTTAGGTTGAGTTATCAAGCATTTATCTTCTAATTTCGCCGCTAACTTCGAATTAGATTACAAGAATAATATGAATGTTTTGAAAATAGGTGTATTGACATTTCATCGTTGCATTAATTATGGCAGTTATTGGCAGTCGCGTTGTTTAGTGGAAGGCTTGCAGGCAAAAGGGCATAATGCTGAAATTCTTGACCACCAGTCGAGAAGAGTAAACTACTTAGAATGGAAGTGTGCTATGCAACCGGTACTTCCAACTGCGGTTCCAAAAGCAGATCATCCTTTATATCGAAAAAAGATCGAGAGTTTCTTCAAACTCTTCGAGACTTTGCCCCTTTCACCCCGATTTGCACTAGATGCATCCGAGGAAATGAACGAATATGATGTTGTTGTTGTGGGTAGTGATGAGGTCTGGAATCTCTTTCATCCCTGGTACAGTAACTGCCCATTATTTTATGGTGATGGTATTAAAGCAAAGAGCCTGATTTCTTATGCTGCAAGTTTTGGAAATTATCCTTACACTTGGGGCTTGGGTGAAGAATGGGCGAATCGTCTTAGAAACTTTGAATTCATCTCCGTCCGAGATGAAAATTCTCAACTGATCGTAAAAAACGCTTTAGGTATAGAACCGCAAATGGTTCTTGATCCTTGCCTCCAGTTTTCAGTTGAGCCGGATGAAAGAAATAGTCATCATTGGGAGAAGCCCTATCTCGCTGTATACGGACATAACTTTTCAGAGTTCTATATCAACCAGGTTAAGCAGGTTGCTAAAGAACAAAACCTTCCACTTATAAGTATCGGCTATAGAAATGACTGGGCGGATGAGCAATGGATTGACGCCGACCCGCATGAATTTGCACATTTCATTGCAAGGTCAGAAGGTGTGGTTACAAATTTCTTTCATGGCTGTGTTTTTGCTCTACGTAACAACAAGCCTTTTGTTTGCGAAACATCTCCATACAGAGATAACAAACTCAGGGGACTTATGGCGAAGATCAGTGGCGAAAAGCACCTCGTTATGGAGGACACACCATCAGCTATCTATCAATTTTGCCTTACCAATCCTTTGGATGAAAAGATCAGAGAGAAAATAGAACTACTACGTCATAGTTCTCATGAGTTTCTAAACCTTGCGTTGGCTGTTAAACAACTTCATTTTGCATGAGTC
>DASVST010000676.1:0-5918 GCA_036387965.1 Segetibacter sp.
GAAGTCTTATTTCTTCAGATAAATTACGCCTATTGATATCTTCATTCTTTTTTTTGGATCAACCGGAAAGCTTTTCGGGATATAATATGATTAGCTGATGTTGTAATGAAACGAAAAGTTTTTGCAGCAACAGCTAAATAGCCGAAAAGAGGAACAGATGATGAACTTATTCTAGCGTAGTATTTACCGGAAGCTTGTGAAAATGCAGGAGGTTAAGTGAGGAGGCCGATTGACAGGTTGAGAGGTTGAAACTCGCTAATATCAATTATAAAAACAAACAGTTGTAAAAAGAAAGGCAAAGAGTAAATGCTCTTTGCCTTTCTTTTCAGTTATTCTTACTTATCAACTAATCAACTTTTCAACAAATCCCCTACTTTACTATTCCAAGCTTCGCTTCCATGCTTAATGTAGCATGCGGTACAGCACGTAAACGGGCTTTGTCAATCAATTTGCCTGAAACACGACAGATACCATAAGTTTTGTTTTCAATACGCATAATCGCTTTCTCCAAATGGTCGATGAAGGTGATCTGGCGACTGGCCATCTGGCTCAACTGCTCTCTTTCCATACTCATGCTACCATCTTCCATGGTCATGTAGCGGTTATCGGTTTCATCGCCACCCATTTCGTCTTTACGTGTAATAAGCCCTTGCAAGTAAGCAAGTTCCTTTTTAGCTGCGTCTAATTTCTTGTTTATCAAATCTCTAAACTCCTGAAGTTCTGCGTCACTATATCTCATTGTCGGGCCACTTGGCTGTTGTGCTGGTTTATCTAAAACGCTTTTAAATTCCGGATTATAATCAACCTTATTGTTTGTAGATGTCTTTGGTATAACAACAGGTTTATTTGACCTGGGAGCTTCAGTTTTCTTTACCACCGGAACTGGCTTTGGATTAATTGCCGGTTTTGACGGTACGATTACAGCTTTTTGTGGTACTAAAGGTTTGCTTGGTGTAACCACTTCAACTACTTTCTCAGCTACTTTTTTTACAGTTGAAACTATTGACTTTCCCACTTTCGCCATTGTAGTTGGAGCTGCACTCTTTGCAGGTGCTTTTGCTGCAGGTAGAGTTTTTTTAGCTAAAGGCGTTGCAGCTTGCTTTTTTGCAGGTGCAGATACTTTTGTCGGAGCAATAACTTTTTTGGCGGGAATTGCATTTTTTGCCGGTGCTTTTTTCGCTGGCACTGATACTTTTGCCGCAGGTTTAGCAGCAGGTGCTTTTTTAGCAGGTGATGCTGCTTTTGCAGCAGGTTTAGCTACAGCTTTTGCAGCGGGTACCGCTTTTTTAGCCGGCGCTGCTGCTTTTGCTACAGTTTTACCTATTGGCCTTGAAGCAGGTGCCGCTTTTTTGGCTGGTGTTGATGTTTTTGCAGCAGGTTTAGATGCTTTTGAGGGTACTTTTGTAGCCATGTTATCCTTTTTTTGTTATACTCACATTTAGAGTAATGTCGTTCACTTCAATTGAAGTGCCGTCTGGAATGTCTGACATAAAATCGATGCTTTCTGCCAAAATTTCGGCGCAAATATAGTTTTTAAATTGATTAATAGATGCTTCGAGGGCTTCATTTTGGCCAACTTTAAGCAAAATTCTATCAGTCAGGTCAAATCCGCTCTCTTTTCTCAGATTTTGGATCCGATTGATGAACTCTCTTGCTTCACCCTCTTTTTTTAATTCTCCGCTGATTGTTACATCAAGGGCAACTGTAAGTGAGCCTTTGCTCGCCACACTCCACCCCGGAATATCCTCAGCCGAGATATCCACCTCATTAATATTGATAATTACAGTTTCTCCCGCCACATCTAACGAAATTTGCCTGGCTTTTTCAAGTTCCGAAATCTGGTGCTGGTCTAATTGCGACAAAGCTGAAGAAACAGCCTTCATTTTAGGCCCGAGTTTTTTGCCAAGCGCAATAAAATTTGCTTTTATTTTCTTTTTGATGAATCCTTCTGTATCTGTCAGGTACTCTATACTCTTTACGTTTACCTCGCTCAGTACTAAATCCTCAATCTTTTCAAACTGGTTCCTCATTTCTGTACTTAAAACAGGAATAAGTACTCTTTGGAGTGGTTGTCTTACTTTAATGTTTACTTTTTTTCTAATTGATAAAATCAAAGAGCAAGCATCTTGTGCTAACCGCATCCTTTCTTCCAAAGAAGTATCGATTAGTTGCTCGTTTGCAACCGGAAAATCTACATGGTGAATACTTTCAACCTTAAATCGATTCGTGACAGCGTTTAAGTTCTGGAAAATAGCATCACTAAAAAATGGCGAAATTGGAGCCATCAACCTGGTTATTGTTTCGAGGCATTCGTACAAAGTCTGGTAAGCACAAATTTTGTCGTGCTCATATTCGCCTTTCCAAAAGCGGCGGCGGCACAAGCGTACATACCAGTTACTCAGGTGTTCATCTACAAAATCTTCAATTGCACGACCGGCTTGCGTTGGTTCGTAATCATCCATCTCTTCGTTTACCGTCTTTACTAAGGTGTTGAGAGATGAAAGTATCCAACGATCAATTTCGGGTCTTTGTTCAAGTGGTATATATTCTTCTTTAAAAGCAAAGCCATCAACATTTGAGTAAAGAGCGAAAAATTGATACGTATTATATAGAGTACCAAAAAATTTACGCTGAACCTCCTGGATTCCAGCTAAATCAAATTTTAAACTATCCCAGGGCGAAGCATTGGTTATTAAATACCAGCGTGTTGCATCGGCACCGTATTTTTCTATTGTTTGGAAAGGATCTACAATGTTCCCTAAGCGTTTACTCATTTTAACGCCCTTCTTGTCTAAGACCAAACCATTTGAAACCACTGTTTTATAAGCGACACTATCGAACAATAAAGCTCCAATGGCATGCAGTGTATAAAACCAGCCACGAGTTTGGTCAACTCCTTCACAAATAAAGTCAGCGGGGAAGGCCGCGCCACTATCAACAAGGTCTTTATTCGCGAACGGGTAATGCCATTGAGCATATGGCATTGCACCACTGTCGAACCAAACGTCAACTAAATCCGGTACACGTTTCATTGGCTTTCCTGATTCACTTACCAGGATTATTTCATCCACATACGGCTTATGCAAATCAAGAATTCCTTCATGTAAATAATTCTTATTTACATCTCCCCCTAATACTTCACTTGCTCTTCTTATTTGTGCATTTAGCTCTTCAATTGAACCAATGCAGATTGTTTCGGTGCTATCTTCTGTTTTCCAGATCGGCAACGGCGTACCCCAATAGCGGCTGCGGCTAAGGTTCCAGTCAACCATATTTTCCAACCAGTTACCAAAACGACCTTCGCCGGTTGATTTTGGTTTCCAGTTAATGGTTTTATTTAATTCAACCATTCTATCCTTTAGTGCAGTTGTTTTTATAAACCATGCATCTAACGGGTAATAAAGTATTGGCTTATCAGTTCTCCAGCAATGAGGATAGCTGTGTTCGTATTTCTCAACCTTAAAAGCCCGGTTTTCTTTTTTCAGTTTTACGCTGATGTCCACGTTTACGTCAGAAAAATCCTTATCGTCTTTATAATCCTTTACAAACCGATTGCTGAATTCTCCTAAGCCATCAACAAACTTGCCCTCACGATCAACCATTGTAAGGATACCAATGTTGTATTTCCTTCCTACTCTATAATCGTCAGCACCAAAAGCTGGTGCGGTATGTACGATACCGGTACCATCTTCTGTTGTAACAAAATCACCTAGAATTACTCTGAAAGGTTTTGGAGCTTCATCGGTTAATGGCAGAATGTTATTTATACTATTTGCCTCATAAGGTAGGAGTTGATCATACTCACATTCTTCGATATCTTTTCCTTTAAATTCTATCAAAGTTTTCCAGGGTAGAAGTTTTTCACCTTCTTTATAATTTTCAAAATCTCCATTCTCACCTTCGGGTTTAAAATATTTACCAATGAGAGCTTTCGCTAAAACAACATTTACGGGAAGATGGGTGTAAGGATTGAAGGTTTTTACCAGAACATAATCGATTGCCGGCCCGGCAGTTAAACCAAGATTTGAAGGGAGAGTCCATGGAGTGGTTGTCCAGGCGAGAAAAAAGATGTCAGTTGAAGGTTGGCCGCTGACAGAATCGAAGAGAAACTGTGAACGTTCATTTCTTACTGCCTTAAACATTGCTACGGCAGAAGTATCTTTTACATCTTTATAAGTACCGGGCTGGTTTAGTTCGTGTGAACTTAATCCCGTTCCCGCACCGGGGCTGTAAGGTTGAATGCTCACACTTTGATATAACAACCCTTTATTAAACAACTGCTGTAAAATCCACCAAAGTGTTTCAATGTATTTATTATCGAAAGTTATGTAAGGATCTTTCAGGTCCACCCAGTAACCCATTTTTTTAGTGATATCATCCCACTTGTCCTTGTATTTTAAAACCTCTTTACGGCAGGTTTCGTTGTATTCTGCTACAGAAATCTTTTTGCCGATATCTTCTTTGGTTATGCCCAGCATTTTTTCTACACCAAGTTCAACCGGCAAACCATGTGTATCCCATCCGCCTTTGCGTTTTACCTGAAAGCCTTTCATTGTTTTGTAGCGGCAGACAAGATCTTTTAGAGTACGAGAAATAACGTGGTGAATACCCGGCATACCATTGGCACTTGGAGGACCTTCATAAAACACGAATGGCGTGGCTCCTTCTTTTAAATCAACACTTTTTTCGAAAGCATTTGTTTCTTCCCACTTTGCTAAAACCTCTCGTTCTATGTTTGGGAGATTTAAGCCAGAAAACTCTTTGTATTTCGCACTCATAACTACTTAAAGCTGCTATTTTTAAAAGGGTGCAAAGGTAAGGAAACTAACTACCATTCTGTCCGAGGGAACTACACCGATTTAACGAATCGTAAATATTGAAAGTTGCAGACTTTCGACAACTTAACAGGTGCAACTGAAGGTGCCCAATGGTTTGCAGATGAAGTGCTTGCGACGCAACGATGATGCCATGGAAACTGAGGCTGGTATAATAGTCCTATTTACTTCACCGTCAACCTTACTCCCAAAAACCCTTTTAAACCTTGTATAGGAGCATAATTGTAGGAAGGATCGAAGACATAACCATGTGGATTTGTGTCGAATCGTGCTACTCCATTATTGTCGAAATACTTACCGCCCGCTTTATTAAAAGGATCATCAGGATGCAGTAAGGGATTTGAAGGAACGAAATTGAGAAGGTTTTTTGCTCCTCCATAGATCTCCCAATCTTTAAAACTTTTAGTAAGCTGTAAATTCATGATGCAGAATAACGGAGATTGTGAGGGGCGAAAATCGTTCGGTAGAACAGGTAAATGCATTTTGCCGTTTAGTTTTCCCGTCCAATCGATTGCTAATCCTATCGAAGGAAATGAATAGCTCACCGCATATGTGCCGGAAAACCTGGGTGCGAACAATTGGGGTATTTTAATATTCTTGCCAACACTGTCCTTATCTTTCTCATATACATCCATAAACGTTACCCCGGCATTTATTTTTAAGCGATGTGCAAAGGAAAACTCTGTGTTTAAAGTAAGTCCCTTTGAAATAGCGTACCCGCGAAGATTATCATAAATTATCTTGTTTGGGTCAGTAATGAAATCACCAATGATTTTGTTTGTGAAATAGGTATAAAAAGCACTTCCATCTAAAGCAATAAAACCGTTTGTAAGGCTGACCTGTTTGGTGTAGTTGAGGTTAACATTCCAGCTTTGCTCAGGCTTTAATTCTTCAGCTATTACAACATCACGTGCACCGGTAAGTGCCGCATGATCTTCAGTAAATAAGTTGACAACCCGGTAACCATTTCCTCCACTTAGCCTGATTATATTTTTATTGTTAGGTGAATATTTAAAGCTTAGGCGCGGAGTGAAAATACTGCCGTGGAGATTGTTGTAATCATATCTCAACCCAAACAAAGTA
>DASVST010000677.1:0-2796 GCA_036387965.1 Segetibacter sp.
ACATGAGTCCAGCAAAACATAAGTTAAACAGTCCGCTTTTTTGTCCAACGAGAGCTTTTTGAAAATCTTTCAGCCTCAATTCCCGCCAGCAATAAAAGTTGTTTGAATTTAGGTGGCGCCTAACGTTAAAGTGTTTATGAAGTTGTGGCAATTGAAAAACATCAGTTTCAATTAACCACAAAAGTAAAATAATGATTTATAGCTGAATGTGTAACGTCCAGCCACAATTTTATAAACACACTGTTAGCAGCATCCCTTTCTTCGGGTGTTTCCATTAAAGCCTTTGTCCAACAGTAGTGCTGGCCGCATCCGTAGGAAAAAAGCGCACTCTTTTGCAAGTTGGCTTTGTGTTGTGGCTTGTGTGCTTGCAAATGTGTGTGCTTTTTTGGGCGTTGGCCGTTTCTCACGCTGCTACAATTCGCTTAAAAGTTTACTTGGAACGTATCCGAACAGCCAAGTACATATTGCTGCTTACTAAAAAAGCCCCTAATTGAGGGGCTTCCAGTTATGTGGCAGAAGTTCTTTGATTTTATTTATAGGATGATCAGGCAACCGGGTAAGTATATCCTTTAACCACTCCCACGGATTGATGTTATGCATTTTGCATGTGCCCAGTAATGAATAAATCATCGCGCTTTCCTGTGCTGCTTCATGGCTGCCTGCAAACAGGTAATTTTTTCTTCCTATAGCCACCGGTCTGATGCTGTTTTCTACCGGGTTGTTATCTATGCGCAACATACCATTACTCGTATATAAGCTTAGTGCTTCCCATCGTTCTATACTGTAGGCAAGAGCTTTACCTATACTGCTTTTCGGAGTTACCTGTGTATAGGCTTCTTTCATCCATTTACCGAGGTGCTCAAGAATGGGCACAGCCTGCTGCTGACGCAACTGGTATATTTCGTCAAAGGATAGCTTGTCCTTATTGGCCTGCCTTTCTATGTCATATAACTGCTGCATGTACTGCAATACATACTCACTGCGAACCTTGTCGTTTTCTGCAGCTTCAGTAAATTTTCTGCGGCCATGAGCCATGCAATGTAAGAGCGTAATATGCTCCTGGTCACCAAAATCTTCATATACCTGGTAGCCGTCAACTTGCAGATGACCTTTAAAAGCTTTTAATATTTCTGAAGGACCTTCACGGCCTCTTCCTTTTCGATAGTCGAAGATGACTATTCTTTGATGGCTGTTGTGGTACACCCAAAAATATCCCCGGTGCGTAGTTCCTTTTTTATCCTGATCCAGCACTTTTATAGGCGTTTCATCTACATGCAAATAGTTTGTTTGCAAAACCTCTCTAACCATTGCCTCATACAATGGAGTGATAAGACTACAAACATTGCTTTTCCAGTTGCAAAGAGTGGAAGGTGCCAGTGTGATACCAACACGGCTGAAGCGTTGCTCCTGTCGATATAAAGGAAGATGATCTACATACTTATCAATGATAACCTGGGCCAGTAAACCTGGGCCGGCTATACATTTATCAATAGCTTGTGATGGCAGTTTGCCTATGATTATTCCTTCACCTTGAGCAAGTGCATATTTGGGACGAACAAAGCGGCGAACAAAGAATTTTGAAGGTGTTACATCTAACTGCTCGGTGATCTCCTCGCCTATCTTTTTAAGATTGGCTGTGTCTGCTTCAGGCTCTATGGTTACAACTTCACGAGGCAAATCAGCAGGTAATGCCATGCGTCCCGGATGAGCTTTCTTTTCTACCTGTATATTGGTTCGGGTAACAACTACCTCTTTGGTAATCGTACGCTCACCAATTGCTTCAGCCTGCAATCCCAAAGCCAGTTGTTCTGCCACTGCACCATTATCGGGAACGAAGCGTTCATGACGGCTACCGAAGAGCATCTTTTCAAGCTGTGCTATCCTCAATGTAAGCTGCATTACCTGTAATTGTGAAGCCTCATAAAGGCTTTTGTAATCAACTGGTATGGTAGCGGCTTGCTGCATTATTTACAGGGCCAAAGAAAAAAAATTATTACAATGAACAAGGCCGTTTTTTATCCACTTTTGATCTCTCTATGTTGATAACGTTTACGCCTTCGGACACTCTTTAGTGAGATACCCTGTAAGATTAACTGCAGCTGTTCACTACTAATAGATATGCTTCCATTTTTATCATCTCCTGCAGGTAATTCATAGGTTCCTTTCTCAAGTCGTTTATAATACAAGGCAAAGCCATCGCCTTCCCATAATAACAGCTTTACCTGGTTATGCTTTTTGTTCAGGAAAATAAATACTGAACCCATTAGTACATTCAGTTGCATCTGGGATGATACCAAGCCACTTAAACTATCAAATCCCTTTCGCATATCTGTATTACCACGGTATAAATAATAATTACAGGCTGGTGAAAGATGCAGCATAACTAACTGATGAGGTCTTTGAGATAATCGCTGCTGACAGGAGAATGGAATAGAAGCCGCTTACCATCAGAAAGCAATAATTCAACAGAAGGGCAGGAAGTATTGACAAAACAGGAAGGTTGTACTTTGAGGGCTATAAATCCTTCATCCTTAGCAGGTGATTGCGCATCCCGAAAACGTTTGTACCAGTAATGAAATACATAATAGCGCACCGCATGTCGATCACAGAAAGCTTTTTGAGAAAGCCCACTCTGTTGCCAGCCTTTAATCAAAGAAAACATTTGCTCCCGCGCTGTAGTTTCTTTTTGCATAAATTTTATTAGCAAAATAATATGCACCTTAATAAGAAAACAAGATGTGCTTGCTTAAATGGATACATTGCATGGGGCGTTTTCGGAAATAGAAATGGGTGCGG
>DASVST010000678.1:0-2228 GCA_036387965.1 Segetibacter sp.
ATTGTTCTGATGAACAACTACCAACCCTTGTATTGTACAGTCAGTGATGATAGTCTTGCGTAACTCGCTCTTTGGAATTGCGAACTCCTCTGAATCACTTAGCTCAAATTCCTCAAAACTTTCGTCATTGCCTGAACCACCCTGTGAATATTCTTCATAAAACTGTTTATCTCGTTGAGCAATTGGTGCATATGCGAATAATATAGGCGCAGATTTGTTGACCCCGGGCCTTCCTATGAGTATCATCCACGAGCAACAGGTTTCAGACCATTTCCAACTTGAAACATAGGTGTTGCCAATTGCGGTACTTGCAGCGTGAAGCAGTGCGGATGCTATAAAGTCTTTTGGAAAATTCAAACACTCAACCGTGTCATGGATTATCTCCTGAACAACTTTAGGAAAGATGTGGCAAGGGAATTCGTTTTTGTTTGTAAGAGACATTAGAGGTTCAGTTGTTGCAGCACCACTTAGTCTGTTTTCTTTAATATTCATCTTGTTTCTTTAGGTTAGCTAAGGTGCGTTCGTCAATTAATTTCTCCATGAATAGAATAAATTCATAGGGACTTTGCAGGAGTTTTATCAACGAAGATTTAACGAGAGTATAAGTGATTGCAAATGTATCATGGTCCACATGAGACATAACCGATGAGATATGCTTCAATTTCTTAAGAGCTTTCATTCTTGCTTCTACAAACTGCCCGAAAGGATAAACTTTATTCCAGCTTCCTCGTAAGAATTGTTCTTGAATGGTACAACTCATTGCTCCATCACCATCAACACTGATAGTGAAGAGTGGTAGACCTTCTAAATCCTCCTCGTCTAACGAGCGCACACAATCTGTCATGTATACGTTTACTGAGATGTTAGGTTTGATTAGTTCGTGTACTACATTGTGGGCGGATAAAAAAGTCTATCTCTCAGAAGATACAGGTTGGACAAAAGCATTTGTTGACAGGGGTATTTCAATGGTTCACCGCGATAAGAATCATCCATCAATTATCTTCTGGTCGATGGGAAATGAAACAGGGTGGGGAAAGAATTTCGATAGCATGTATGCTGAAATGAAACATATTGACCCTACAAGACCTATACATTATGAAAGCCAGATACCTGCATATGAAAAAACACTTGCCAGGTACGATATCATATCACTTATGTATCCATCTGTTGATGAGATAATAAAGTTTATGAACGAAGATTCAACTCGTCCGGTAATTATTTGTGAGTATTCTCATGCTATGGGTAATAGTTTAGGAAACTTCAGGTGGTATTGGGATGCGTTTTATAAATACCCAAGATTGCAGGGAGGTTTTATTTGGGATTGGGTAGACCAGGGATTGCGTTCAAAAGATGAGAAGGGAAAAGAATATTGGAACATAGTAAATTATATTGATGGTGCAAATGCAAATGATGGATTAGTACATCCGGATAGGGTGCCACAACCGGAAATACATGAAGCTAAAAAAGTGTTGCAAAACATAAATGTAAAACCAGATAACCTGTGGGAAGGTAAGGTGATTATCTCCAATGATTTCTTCTTTACCAATACAAGTAATGTTGATATGCATTGGAGCCTTTTAGAAAATGGTAAGGTGATGCAAACAGGAATAATTGCAGCAGTTAATATTCATCCGCAGCAAAATAAGCTGGTTACAGTTCCTTTTAAAAGACCTCTTGTAAAGCCATCTGCAGAGTATCATTTAAACTTTAGTTTCACTTTAAAAAATGCTACAAGGTGGGCACCAAAAGGTTTTGAAATTGCTTCTCAACAACTGCAGCTTCCTATGCAACAAACTACATTCGAAACTGTCGATATAAGTAAACTTCCAAAGCTGCAACTGCAACAAGGAAATGCTGTAACTATATTTGGAACTGATTTTACGGTGACTTTTGATAAGAGTGCAGGTTCATTAAGCTCCTTCAAATATAAAGGGAAGGACCTGTTAGCTGGTGCTGTTTTTCCCAACTTCTGGCGGGTACCAACAGATAATGATGAAGGTGGTAAAACAGGCAGTTATGCTCATCGCTGGCGTACTTCAGGATTAAACGAGATAACAGTTTCTCCTATAGAAATGAAGGTTGCTTTGATACAGCCTCAGGTTGCACAGGTGCAAATAAGCAACACAATCAAGCTAAGAAAAGGGAGTATCAATAATCAATCTACGTATACAATATTTGGCAATGGTTATATAAAAGTTGATAATGTTTTTACAACCGATGATGCGTTG
>DASVST010000679.1:0-4873 GCA_036387965.1 Segetibacter sp.
TGTAGTAGCTCGTAACCCATGGTTAATGTATGCTAAAACAAGAGACTTTGATCCATCAGAGATAAGTAACATTTACGGTGAGAACGGTCAATTTCCCGGTACGCGTTCCTTCGGTTTTAACCTAAGGCTTGGGTTCTAAAAAAAGTTAACTACTAAATACATTATTATGAGGATAAATAAAGGTTTTATTATGGTAGCACTTGCAGCACTGCTGCTATCTACCAGCTGCGAAAAAATTAAAGATTTTGGGGATACGAATGTTAATCCAAACGTAACGGCGGTGCCTTCTACAGCCGCATTACTGACCAACGTACTATCTGGTTTAGGTGGTCTCGCTTCAGGAACGCTACCAGCTCTGTATGCCCAGCAAATTTCGGAAACCCAGTATACCGAACAATCACTATACGCACTTCCACAATTAAACTTTGATGGAACGTATGCAGGGTCGTTAATGGATCTTCAAAACATCATAAATATTAATACTGATGAAGCGACCAAAGGCACAGCGTTAAAATTCGGTGCTAACGCAAATCAGATTGCAACTGCCAGAATAGTTAAGGCTTACATCTTTTGGACGATTACTGATCGCTGGGGTGATATACCATATTTTGAAGCTCTAAAAGGTTCAGAAAATCTTTCTCCTAAATACGATACACAGGAGGCGATCTATAAAGACCTGGTTAAAGAATTGAAAGAAGCAAATGCACAATTTCAACCAGCGGGAGCAAAGATTTCCGGTGATATTATATACGGTGGCGACATATCAAAATGGCAAAAGTTTTCAAATTCTTTAAGGATGCTAATTGCTTTGCGCACCAGTAAAGTTTATCCTGGTCCAACAGAATTTGCAGCTACCGAATTCAAAGCTGCATATCAGGATGCATCAGGTTATATAGCAACAAACGCTGATAATTTCACTATCAAATATCCTGGTACAGTGACCGCGTTTAATAATCCATGGTGGAATCTTTATAACGGACGTACAGATTTTGCGGAATCTAAGCTTATGACAGATCTTATGGCTTCACTTTCTGATCCGAGGCAAGCTGCTTTTGGGTCTTCTACCAACGGCTTTCCTTACGGGCTTACAAGAGACCAGGCTGTCGCTTTTGGTACCAACTATTCAATGGTATTAGCTGCCAACAAGAGGGAGAGAAGTTCACCTTTAGTTATTGTTGGGGCTTCTGATGTATTACTGGCAATTGCAGAAGCGGCACAACGCGGATGGGTAACTGCTAATGTTGCTACAACTTATCAAACTGCTATTTCAGAAAACTGGACAGAATGGGGAGTGACTGGAAACATTGCTACTTACATGGCTAATACTTCGGTTGCTCTTACAGGCACTGCTTCTGACCTTCAAAAGATACAGTTGCAGCAGTATATTTCTTTTTATCCTGATGGGCTTCAGGCTTGGGCTAACTGGCGTAGAACAGGAGTGCCTGCCCTAACTCCCACTCCTAATGCAATCAGTTCGAGCAAACAAATTCCTCGTCGGTTTACTTATGGTACTAATGAGTACAGTTTAAATGCTGCGAATGTGAACGAAGCTAAATCAAGGTTAAATGGAGGAGATACTCCTGATGCAAGAGTTTGGTGGGATAAATAAACATTTGATGGAGCGGTTTTACTGCTCCATCAATTTTAAAATCTTCTAATTGAAATTATATGAAATTTAAAAACATAATTGTTCAAACAATGCTAACCCTTAGTATGGTAGCATTAGTTGTTGGCTGCAAGAAGCCTGATATTGTTGAGCAAGCTGAAGGAAAAGGATCAACCATAATAAGAATTCCTCCGACAAGCGGATTCAAATTAGTGTCGCTTGACCTTGCAACTACACCTCAAACATTTGGAGTTTTAGATGTATACCGTGATGCTATTAGTGAGTCATCTCTAAATACAGCAACCCGCGTGGTTATTACAGAAGATCCATCTCTAATAACTGCAGCTTATGTCGCACTTCCTGCATCTTCTTTTACTATAGATCCAGGCAATCCTAAAGTTGGTAACGATTACACACTAACATTTAACCCGGGAGAATTTTTTAAGCAGCTGAAACTTACACTTCCTAATGCATCTCTTTTAGATCCAAATAAGAAATATGCATTGGGTTTTAAAATAAGCTCAGTTGACAACAACGGGAAAGCTTCTTCCAGTCAACAAAAAGTTTTAGTTCAAGTAGGTTTGAAAAACAGGTGGGATGGTGTTTATTCAGTTGAAACCGGGTCTGTACAAAGGTACACTGCACCCGGAGCACCGGAAGCTGCAGGTGGTTTAAACGGTTCGTTAGCAGGCAATCCAGACATAACATTGACTACAGTGGGAGCAAATACTCTGGGGATCTCTGGCCACCAATGGGCCCAAAAAGGTGGAGCAATTGGCGCTATAGATAATCTACAATTAACAGTTGACCCCGCAACTAACCAGGTAACTGTCTTTGCCCTGGGTAATGCAACACTGGCAAACTGGGAAGGAAAAGAAAACAAATATGACCCTGCAACAAGAACTTTTACTCTGAACTTTCGGTGGAATCCAACCACGAATCGCAGAGAGTATTCTGTAGTTATAAAATATAAAGGACCAAGGTAATTTAGTTTTCGGTGCACATCAGGATTGATAAAAAAGAAGCCATCTCTACGAGGTGGCTTCTCATTTTGCAGAATAATTTCTTAGATGCAGCTTGATTATCAGAAAAAACTCGTCCTGTAAAACTTCGTTTAGTCCTTGTTGATGATGCTGTTGATCCGCATAAAAATTGTTTGTACCGTAAATCTCCTGTTAGTCCTTTTTATAAATAAACCTATAGGTTGTGTAATAATTTGTAGCAACTAAGAGAAAGATAAAAACGAAAGACTCAATTGAAACTTTTAGTTAATAACACCCTTAAACGTGGATTGTGAGTAAAACACATCGTAGTCGAATAGAAAAGCTGAAGTAGATGAATTTATTGGTCCACATACTAAATGTATTATTCTCCTTTTTAAGCTTTATATACTTTAAGAACTTTCATAGCAAAAGAAGTCATCTACCTGATTATATTTTAAAACTCATTCTGCTCTCTCCGGTTATGTTAGTTATAGCAGGAGATGTTGTTGTAAGTTTTCTGCTGTTTAACAACAACTTCATTTCAAAATCAGTTGAATTCATTATAGGTTTTTTATTGCCTTACATAACCCTTCATTACCTAAAGCTTCATAAAGAAAAAAAAAGTACAGAACTATATATTGAAAACCTGCGAACAGCAAAAGATCATGCCGAAATTGAGGCGCTAAAACTTCAGCTTGATCCACACTTTCTTTTTAACTCATTAAATACTTTACATCATCTTGTAGAACCAGAGGATGCAGAAGCAAGAAAATATGTTCAGAGATTGGCTGATGTATATCGGTACATTTTAAAAAATAGAACCAAAGAACTTGTTCTGCTAACAGAAGAACTAAATTTTTCTCAACAATATTTTTATCTTTTAAGTATCAGGTATGGAGACGCTATTCATTTCAACATTCAAATAGATTCCGTAAAGGCTGATGATTACTTAGTAATACCAATCTCTATTCAGATCCTAATAGAAAATGCAATTAAGCATAATCGCTTTACCGTTGAAGAATCTCTCGACATGTTTGTGAATATTGAAGACGAGTGTGTAACAGTACAAAACAAAGTGCGGGGGATTAAGAAGGATGATTCATTAAAAATAGGATTGAGAAACTTATCAGAACGCAGCTTGATTCTTACAAATAAACCTCTGGTTGTTGATTCGTCTGATTCACAGTTTACCGTACACCTACCTCTAATTAAGTATAAATGATGCGTGTATTGATTATTGAAGACGAGATACCGGCAAGTACTGAATTAATTTCAGTTCTTAAACAAATAGACTCGCTTGTTATTATTGAAGATGTTTTACAAACTATGCAGGATGTAAAACAACGTCTTGAATCTTTCAAGGGTAAGATCGATATCATCTTTATGGACATACAGCTACAGGGTGAAAACATTTTGTCGACTTTGCCTGAACTCGCACTTCCTGCCCCTATCATATTTGTTACAGCATATGACGATTACCTTATTGATACACTGCAGCATACAACACTTGATTATATTCTGAAGCCTATCAACAAAGAAAAAATCCAAAAAAGCCTGTCTAAATATGCAGATATTAGAAAGCACTTCTTCCAGGATTATGATTATCTATTAAAACAGCTTTCTCAGCGTCCAAAGAAAATAAGATCCCGAATATTGCTCAAGAAAGGAACTGACTTTCATTTTTGCCGCATTGAAGATGTCGCTTATTTTTACTCAGAGTTCAAGCTGATCTTCCTGATCGATTTTCAGGGGCAAAAGCACTTGACAGATATCAAAACGCTAAGTATTCTTGAAGAAGAGTTAGACCCATCAATATTCTACAGGGCAAACAGAAGGTTTATCATTAACATAAACGCAATAAAGAAATTTAAGCCTCTTGACAGGGTTAAACTTACCGTGGAGTTAATAGTTAAAGTCCCGGAAGAAGTTATTATTAGCCAGGAAAACGCATCCGATTTTAAAAACTGGATTGCATCTAAAGATGACTTAGGTATTTAATTCTCAACACATAAACACTAACATGATTATAGGAGTAGCCGGCCCTTACTCTGCACAAACAGCAGAACAAAGGCAAATGAACCTCGATGCCATGAACATTGCAGCAGCAAAGCTTTTAGAACTTGGTCATATTCCAGTTATTGGGATGAATGCTGCATTGCCTGTTATAGAAAAAGCAAACGTACCTGATACCTACAAGTCTATCATGGAAATTTCATTAGCAGTAATTAGCGCTTGCGATGGCCTGTTATTGCTTGCAGAAAGCCCTGGTGCAAACAAGGAGCGT
>DASVST010000680.1:0-1772 GCA_036387965.1 Segetibacter sp.
TTTACCTTTTTCAAGCAGTTCTTTTGTTTGCTCGTATACCCAAACATTCAAAAGCTTACTTCCCTCATTAATTTCTTTGAGGCTCTTCGACATGAACTTATTATCACAGACCAGATCCCCCTTCGAAATATAGTCGATGTATAATTCTGCTTCCTTGCGCAAGTAATCACTTCTCAACAAGATCTTTCTATCAACAGGTCTCATATAAAAACCTTCTCTCCATCCATCCTTTACATCCGGGTCAAATAGATCTACCTGTAAGCTTGCTTTAAAAATATGATCTGCAGCCCGAGCTGTACCTGCATTGTAGCTTACTGTTACTTCCCATGGAATGGGTAAGACAACAAGCCTTGCTTCTTCTTCAGAGAAGGGTAAGCCAAAAATATTATTGTTTGGATTACCTGCCTGGTTGGGATCGAATGTTGATAAATCTGCCATAATAAAGAAAATGCGGTGCAAGTTACCCCATTTGTATAATTGAAGCTTGATATGCCCACAAGGTTCGAAATCTTAACAATAAACAATTAGTATTCATGCCGCTTTTAACATCTGAACCTGTCTAACATCATTTTCTACTACCTGTTTTTGACCTACATTTGCGCCGTAATTAAGAAAGATGAAGAAAACGCACATTATTTTACTGGTGTTGATTGCAGTGGCTATTGCTGTAATGGTAAGTTTTATGGGTGATATAACAACTTATGATACCGTTACTTCAGCAAAGGAAAAGCCGGGAAAATTTGTACATCTTATAGCTAAAATGGAAGCAAATTCTCTTAACTATGACCCCATCAAAAACCCGAATTATCTTTCATTTACCGCAGTTGATTCTCTCGGAAATAGTATTAAAGTTGTTTATAATAACACCAAGCCTACTGATATTGAAAAAAGTGAGAGGCTTGTTTTAAAAGGAAAGGTGCAGGGCGATCATTTTGAGTGTAAAGATATTTTGCTTAAATGCCCATCCAAGTATAAAGATGATATGAATGCTGCCAAAAAAGATTTAGGTACCGCAGCTAATCTTACCGAAGAAAAAGAACCCGCACCAGAAACAAAATAAGCGAACATGGAATTTGTAGGAGAACATTTACTTCCGGGGCAACTAGGACATTTTTTTGCAATACTTTCTTTAGTGGCTTCTTTGATAGCCACTTTTGCTTTTTTTAAGGCTACCAACATTAAGGAAATCAATGAGAAGCAAGGTTGGATCAGGCTTGCACGAGTTGCTTTCTTAGTTGAAACGATTTCTGTTTTAGCCATCTTCATCATACTTTATTATATCATTTCTACTCATTTGTTCGAGTACAAATATGCCTGGCAACACAGCAGCCGTGCTTTACAGGTTGAGTATTTATTAAGTTGTTTTTGGGAAGGTCAGGAGGGAAGCTTTATGCTTTGGAGCTTTTGGCATTGTGTGTTAGGCTGGGTATTGATCTGGAAAGCGCGGAAGTGGGAAGCACCGGTAATGACTGTTGTAAGCTTTATGCAGTTCTGCCTTGCCACAATGCTTTTAGGTATTTATTTTTTTGGTTTTAAAGTAGGTAGTAGTCCATTCATTTTATTAAGAGAAGATAACTTTTTTGATGGTGCACCCGCTTTCATAGATGCAACGACAGGTCTTTTGCGTAAGGATTATTTAACTTTTGTAAAAGATGGCAACGGATTAAATGCCTTACTGCAGAACTATTGGATGGTTATTCATCCTCCGGTTTTATTTCTCGGATTTGCTTCCACTCTAATACCTTTTGCATTTGCCATTGCAGGTTTATGGA
>DASVST010000681.1:0-19024 GCA_036387965.1 Segetibacter sp.
TTCGCTTTAACCTTTGGTGATTTTAAAGTAAGAATTACTGTTCCTGCAGATCATGTTGTTGCTTCAACAGGAGAATGTCAGAACCTGAGAAGCATGATAACTGCCGCTCAATTCCAAAGATGGCAGCAAGCTCAAATTGCAAAAGAACCTGTTGAAATTGTTACATTAAACGAAGCTTTAGCCGCATCAAAGCAAAAAAGCACCGCAAAGAAAACATGGATTTTTGAAGCAAAAGATGTGAGAGATTTTGCTTTTAACTCTTCACGCAGATTGGTTTGGGATGCAATGCCTACAATCATCAATGGCAAGAAAATAATGTGCATGAGCTTTTATGGCAAAGAGGCATATCCCCTTTACCGAAGATATTCAACTAAAGTAACGGCGCATACACTCCAGGTATACTCTAAGTTTACTATTCCTTATCCCTACCCTGTTGCTCAGTCTGTTGAGGCTAATATTGGTATGGAGTACCCGATGCTTGCAATGAATTATGGACGTGCAGAAAGCGATGGAACTTACACAGAGGCAATAAAATATGGTGCTATCGGCGTAATCATCCACGAAGTTGGACATAACTTTTTTCCAATGATCGTGAACAGCGATGAACGACAATACTGGTGGATGGATGAAGGACTTAATACGTTTGTTCAGTTTTTAACCGAGCAGGAGTTTGACAATAATTATCCCTCACGCCGCGGGCCTGCACACCTGATTACGGATTACATGAGGCTACCTAAAGAGCAGCTTGAGCCAATAATGACTAAAGGTGATATGGTTGCCAATGTTGGATCGAATGCTTACGCAAAAGCTGCAACGGGCTTAAACATTTTAAGAGAAACGGTAATGGGACGTGAACTATTTGATTATGCATTTAAAGAATATGCAAGAAGATGGGCCTTCAAACATCCTACCCCAGCTGATTTTTTCAGAACGATGGAAGATGCAAGCGGGGTAGATCTCGATTGGTATTGGAGAGGATGGTATTTTGGTACCGATGCTGTAGATATATCAATAGACAGTGTTAAGTGGTATAAAATGGATGATGCATCGAACACAAATGCTTTCAGGCAGCAGCCTTTTGAACCTATCAGCAAAGTAAGAAATAGAAATAATAAAGAGATTACTTACGCAACAGATGCTGATACTTCTTTACGCGATTTTTATTACTACAACCCAGGAGCAGATGCTGCCTTTAGCCAGGAAAAAACAGCAAGAGAAAGTGCCAGCCAGGTTGATCTTGAAAACAGGGCAAAGTGGGTGAATAAGAATTTTTACGAGCTAACTTTTTCGAATTTAGGTGGTATGCTAATGCCATTGATTATCGAGTGGACCTATAGAGATGGCACTAAAGAAGTTGAGAAAATACCAGTAACCGTTTGGAGACTTAATGAAAAGCAGGTAACTAAAGTATTTATAAAGGATAAAGAAGTAGCATCAGTGCGTTTAGATCCTTTTAGAGAAACGGCCGACATAAATGAAGCGAACCAGGTTTGGCCTTTAAAAGAAATGCCTAACCGTTTTCAGCTATTTAAACAAGCGCAGGTTAACAGGTTCCAAAGCTCTGGTGGAAACTCTATGCAAAGAGCACAACAGCAACAACAGTCACAACAAAGAAAGCCTAATTAAAATCTTTCAATCAGCCACCTCGATTAGCAGGTGGTTTTAATTAATATACATGCGCTATCTCCTTATTTTAATCTTTATTAACTCAGCTTTTTTAAGCAATGCGGCAGGCGTTGATACTGTTTCTATTTATAGCAGCAGTATGAAAAAAAGCTATAAATGTGTCGTGATAAAACCAACCTCATACAAAAAGAAAAGCAATCGCTTTCCCGTTGTTTATCTCTTGCATGGTTATGGCGGAGACTTTGCAAATTGGATTAAAAGAGTGCCTGAATTAACAGAGTTGGCAAATCAAAACCAAACAATAATAGTATGCCCTGAAGGCACTGCAGGGAGTTGGTATTTTGATAGCCCGATTGATTCTTCTATGCGCTTTGAAACTTATGTTGGTAAGGAGATCCCCGCGTTTATAGATGCGAAGTATCGTACAATAGCAGATAGAAAACATCGGGCTATAACTGGCTTAAGTATGGGCGGACACGGTGCATTATTTCTTGCTTTTAGACACGCAGAAGATTTTGGTGCATGTGGCAGTATGAGCGGTGCCCTCGACATAGGTAAGATTACTCGTGGCTACGATATGCAAAAAAGGTTAGGCGATACCATTAAAAACCAAAAGTACTACCGGGATTGGGCAGTTGTGAATGCCATTGAAAAGTATCCGAAAGATTCTCTCGCTATTATTATTGACTGCGGAACTGAAGACTTTATTTACCAGATGAGTAAAGCTACACATGATAAAATGATGAAGCTAAAGATCCCTCATGATTATATTGAACGGCCTGGAAAACATGATTGGAGTTATTGGGGTAATGCAATCAAGTACCAGTTATTGTTCTTTAGACATTATTTCAATAAGGCACCAAAAGCTTAACTTCTACTCGCTGTTTCATGTTGGCACGAAGTTCTATATATTATTAAAAAATATGTATGATTAACGAGCCATCAAATAGAGTTCCTTCTGAAGATGGAATGGCCCAAATCGTTGAGCGAAATATCAAAGCCTTATTAGATCGCTCAAAAAACGAAGAAACTCAAAAAACAACAGAAGAAAGAATTGCTGATACTATTACCAGGTTTACCGGCAGTATGGCCTTCGTGTATATTCATCTAAGCATTTTTGGTTTATGGATAATATGGAACCTGGGATGGCTTGGCCTCGCACCGTTCGACGAGTCCTTTGTTGTACTCGCAATGATCGCCTCAGTTGAAGCTATATTTTTATCAACTTTCGTACTAATCAGCCAGAACCGCATGATGAAGCATGCTGATAAGCGATCGGACTTAAATCTCCAGGTAAGTTTATTGGCAGAACATGAAATAACTCGGTTGATAACACTCGTGACTGCCATGGCGCAGCAAATGAAAATAGAAGAAGCTCATGATCCTGAAATAGACGAACTTAGCCAGGATGTTCGCCCTGAGAAAGTATTAGATACAATAGATAAACATGAAAAAAGTATTCTGAAGAAAACCAGGCATTAATTATTCCTGAACTACAACAATATTCTTCTGTAGCGTTTCGAGAATATCAATTTGGTTATAAGGTTTTACTAAGAAATCGAAAATTCCTAATGAGTTTAATGTTTCTTTATCGGACTCTGTAATATCACCTGAATTTATGATGATCGGAACATTTGCATCAATCCAAAGCTTAATTTTCTGACTTGCTTCCACACCGCCCATCACTGGCATTTGTAGATCCATTAAAATCGCATCAGGTCTAAAACCTTCCATCAACTTACGAACTGCTGCAGCTCCATTTCTCACACCAATAGTTTTAACTCCTGCAACTTCAAGAATTTTTTCCATCACTAATTGGTTCATAGAATCATCATCTACGTTCAGTATCACTTTTTCATTCAGCTCTTTGTATGACTCTATAAAGTTCAATGCAAATAAGTCTTTCACTAAACAGGACAAAAATAGTTCCATAAAAAACCGTTTGTAAAAGAACTCTTATGTGTAGAATTTAATAGATGCACAGCTTGTATTTGTAAGTATTGAGGAAGAATCTAACCACATAATGGTAGAGTTTCGTTCGTGGAAAAAGCTCATCTTTAGAAAGTGTTAGCTGAACCTACTCACTTGTTTAAACAATACACTTCGTCAATGAAAGCAACTTGCGCGGGGTTGATTTTTCCTTTTGCTTCACCTACTGAAAACCATGCTGCCTTATCAATCTCTGGGAAAGTACTCATCTTACCGGATTTTGGCGGCCATTCTATTTGGAATGTGTTTGAAGTGATATTATTTTCGTCAAAATCTTTTTCTATTGCCCACGCAAGTACCACTTTCCCTCCTTTCTGTTTAACCGGTGAAAGCTTAATAAGTTTGCCTGACAATTCATGACCCGTTTCTTCTAAAAACTCTCTCCGCGCAGCATCTAATGGATCTTCATCTTCCATCAATTCTCCTTTAGGTATCGTCCATACACCTGCATCTTTATTCTTAAAGAAAGGCCCTCCCGGATGCACAAGAAAAACCTGCAGATCTTCTTTAAATCTGAATGCTAATATTCCTGCACTTTTTTTCATCATGAACGTTGTCTATTGAGTTCCTTTTAAAATACTTGTGTATATAAGGTATAGTTTTTTTGATATATGAATGCTCCTGCTAAGGTGAATTATGAAACCCAAAGATTACTACAAAATACTTAATGTTAGTTCCACAGCTTCGCAGGCAGATATAAAAAAGTCTTACCGAAAGCTGGCGATGAAATATCATCCTGATAAAAACTTAGATGACAAACTATCAGAAACAAAGTTTAAAGAAATACAGGAAGCATACCATGTACTTTCGGATAGTAAAAGAAGGCAACAATATAATTTTAAGAAGTACGATGAAAAACATGGATTAAATAAAAAGCCTTCTTCAGACGCTTCAACTCCTCAAGGTATTTTACAAAAAAGCATACAATTAAGAAAAAAAGTCATCTCGATGGATCCACATCGAATAGACAGAGATACGTTGTATGGTAAGATTCAATTAGTATTATCGGTTCACAACCAAACTATTTTAAAAACCAGTAATGACCAGACAACCAACCGTTTGATAATAGAAGAGCTTCTAAATGCTTCCGAACCACTTCAATACAAACATGCGAAACAAGTGTGTACTCAATTAGCAGCAATCGCAGCAACGGATCAAACCCTTCAAGAAAAAATACATGATTTCAGAAAAAATCAACAACTAAAAGATTACTGGAACAGGTATCATATTGTTGCAGCAATAATAGCAGCAGCTTTATTCTGTTTATTGATATTCGGGTTAAGCACTTAGCCGGTCTGAAGTATGTAAGCGATTTACCCTAAATTTGCAACCCATGCTTCACAAACTGAACCTTACAAATATTACCTCCTTTGCCGAACTTCTGCTTCCGGTAAACTATTATATTCCTGATTAAGGTCCCTTTATAAGCTGCTTCCTGAATACAATTTTTTAATTACAAACTGGTTGGTTTTTTACATATGAAGAATATAAAGTTAATAGAAGTGCCATCTGAAATAGGGGCCGGCACACGTGGTGCAAGCATGGGAATAGACGCAATAAAAATTGCTGCACTGGATTTCATGAGTAACTTCTTTGTTCACTTTCCTTCAGAAAAAATTCCTACAGAAAATAACATCTTATTCGAACCTATTGCATCGCCATATGCAAAGCGTATTAAAGGAATAGTTTCAATGTATGATAAGGTAAGTAAGGCAGTTTGCTCATCAATCAAGAGTAACTTTTTCCCTGTTGTGTTAAGTGGAGATCATAGTATTTCCGGGGCAACGATTGCAGGTATTAAAGCAGCAAAACCTGACAGCAAAATAGGGGTCCTTTGGTTTGATGCACACGCAGACCTGCATACGCCATATACTACTCCATCAGGAAATATGCACGGAATGCCACTGGCTACAGCAATTGGTGAAGACAACATGAAATTTGCTGTGCACGAATTAAACGAAGAAACAAAACAACAGTGGGAATACTTAAAGAACATTGGCAACATCAACCCAAAGATACTGGCCGAAGACATTGTTTTTATTGCTCTTCGAGACTACGAAAAAGAAGAACGAGGTTTAATAGAGAAATACGGGATGAAAGTAATTACTACAAATGAAGTAAGAAGAAAAGGGCCTGAAAATATTGTGCGGGCTGTAAACCGATACCTGAGTGATTGTACAGATATCTATATAAGCTTTGATGTTGATAGTCTCGATTCCTCTATATCAAAAGGAACGGGAACACCGGTAGGTAACGGATTAAAAGAAAGAGAAGCTGAAGACCTGATAAGTAAGTTTATGCAAAACAGGAAAGTGTGCTGTTTTGAGATAACAGAAGTTAATCCAACACTTGACAAAGAAAACCTGATGGCAGAAATCGCATTCAACATTTTACAAAGAAGTGTGAATGTACTGATGATGAGTTGATGTATTCAATTGTCGCTTATGTTCGTCATTGCGAACCTTGCGAAGCTTAGTGAAGCGATCCGCAGCCGACTTGTCAACCTTATTGTGCAGGGGATCGCTTCGTACCTCGCAAAGACGAGTAGATGAAAAATGCCATCAGTTGATGTGAGACAATTTAAAATGCACCCGTTAATACCGTGCATGTACTTCCCTCCCGCAACTACTTTACCTTTGCACACATGCCACACGACGAGCAAGATATTACTGATAGCAGTGAAGAACTTTATGAACGTAAGGTTCTAAAGATTGACAAAGGTCAGGAGCCATATCGTATCGACAAGTTTTTAATGAACCGAATTGAAGGCGCTACGCGTAATAAACTTCAACATGCTATTGAAGCAGGTTTGGTAACGGTAAATGGTAAGAGCGTAAAACCCAATCACAAGATTAAGGCGCTTGATGAAATTATTATTTACTCCGAAAATGCTCCTGAAAGTACAGATGTTGTACCTGAGCCGATGGACATCAACATTGTTTATGAAGATGACTCTGTAATGATCATCAATAAACCAGCAGGAATGGTTGTACACCCCGGTAGTGGAAATTATACAGGTACACTTCTAAATGGAATGGCATATTATCTTATCAATAAAGATCCAAACATTGACGACACTGTTTTACCACGTTACGGTTTAGTTCATCGCATTGATAAAAATACGAGTGGCTTATTAGTAATGGCTAAATCAGCTAAAGCCGCTGCTCATCTTGCTAAACAATTCTTCAACCATACAGTAAAAAGAAACTATTTAGCATTGGTATGGGGTGATATTGAACAGGATGAAGGAACCATTACCGGTCACGTAGGCAGAAACCAAAGGTTTAGAAAACTATTTGATGTTTACCCTGAAGGTGAACACGGAAAAGATGCGATCACACATTATAAAGTTCTTGAACGATTCAACTATGTAACGTTGGTGGAATGCAGACTTGAAACAGGACGAACACACCAGATAAGAGTACATATGAAGCATATTGGTCACACGCTGTTTGCGGATCATACATATGGTGGTGACAGAATTTTAAAAGGGACTATTTTTTCTAAATACAAACAATTTGTTGATAATTGTTTTGAATTATGTCCGAGACAAGCTTTGCATGCAAGAACATTAGGTTTTGTACATCCTGAAACGGAGAAAGAGATGTTTTTTGAAGCGCCGTTACCTACCGATATGGAACAGGTAATTGAAAAGTGGAGAAGGTATGTGAAGGGGCGACCCGACGGTTTAAAAAATTAAAGCCATTTGAAGTGTTTATTTATTTTGTGCCGTTCTTCTCCGTCATCCTATTTTTTAAATTTTAATCTTTCATAAGTTTCACGTTCATAGGCATCCATTTTTCTTGCCTCTTTCAATATAGAATTTAGATTCCCTTTTTTGGGTTCTTCAAAAACAAAGACGGAATCAAGCCTTACATAAAAAAGTTTAATACCCCTACACTTCGTTTCAGATTGATATTCGTACATAAAACTTGGTAGTCCCCTGTCGTTGCATTTGCAGTCAAGAAAATTAGACAATGCTGAATTGTTGTGAAAACCTTTGTTGTATTTAAGCCTTCTGTCACCAAAGTTGTCTTTATCGCTGTTTATTAAGTAGTATGAATTTTGTGCTTTATCCCAAGTGTAACCATGCATAAAAGCTTTACAACTTAGCAAAGCAATTATAAGAAAGAAAAGTAGCGTTAGCTTATGAGAATTAGCCGTCATAGTTTTTACTAGTGTTTAGCGTTATGATGAAATTAGTCTAAGAATGCGATCATTACCGAACGTTCGTTTGCATCACTTATTATGATTGGTAATCGTTCACCCTTGAAAATTCTCATTCTAAAAGGCAAAAGAATCCATCAAAAGCAAAATAGAAATCGTAAAAGTTAAGAGGTAAAAGTAAGCCCCACTCCTTCTTCAAAGCTCACTGGATTATAATCAAGTTCTTTTATTGCCTTATCAATTTTAAGCCCCGATCTTTTTGCCCTTTTAACCGGTTCAGGAAAAGTATCTGAAGTAACATTTTCAATTAAAGAAGCATCTAACCCCAATGTTTTTGCGGTTGTAACAGCCATGTCGTATGGCGATAATAGATCTTTTCCTGCAAAGTGAAAATCACCTGTTGCCTTGTTTTCAATAATAGAATAAATCCCTTTGCAAATATCCAGAACATATGTTGGTGTTCTTAATTGATCACTTACAACTTTTATAGATTTTTCCTGTTCAAGATTATTTTTTACCCAATGCAAAAATGTAGGACGTAAACCATCCCACGTTTTTCCATAGATAAAAACAGGTCGAACAATTGCATATTGCACCCCTGAATTCTTCACTTCCTCTTCAGCCATCAATTTAGTTTCTCCATAAAAATTTAGTGGCTCAGGCGCTTCGTCTTCACTATGCGGGCCGTCTTCTCCAAAAATAAAATCAGTAGAAATATAGATAAAGTGTGCACCAGGTGATTGAAGCAAATTTATAGTTGCCGTGACGTTTACATCAATAGCAAGTTCCGTGTTGTTGTTGCATTCATCAGGCTTACTCATTGCTGCTGTATGAACAATAACATCGGGTGTATGGTTCGCCAACATTGCTGCAACAGCTTCTTTATTTGTTAGCTCTACATCTTCATAGATTATTTTTTCGTTGGAAGGTATTCTACAATTGCCTCTGCTTGTCGCAACTACATCTAAGCCTTTATCCGCAAGGTGCAGGCATAAGTGCTGCCCAAGGAATCCATTTGCACCGGTAACTAATATTTTCATAAAAGAAGTAAATGTTTTTGTAAAACCTTTTCAATGTTCTGAAGCTCTTCTTCAGAAAAAGACGTGTTATTCAAACATCTTAAAGAATCAGCAAGCTATGAAGTTTTACTTGCACCAACCAACACAGAAGTTATTCTTTTATTTTTCAAAAGCCACGACAGTGCCATTTGTGCAAGAGCTTGATTTCACTCTTCTGCAATACTGTTAAGCAACTTAATCTTCTTTCTTGTTTGTTCTGTTATCTGGCTCTCCTGTAAAAACCTATGGGGTTTTGCTGCACGGGAATCTTTAGGTATTTCTTTCAAATATTTATTGGTGAGAAGACCTTGTGCCAGCGGAGAGAAAGGTATGCAGCCACTCCTTGTATTTCTAAAAGATTGGCAGACCATCTTAAAACCATCGCTCAAACATTGAGTATTTTGGCTGATGTATTGTACAGAGTGTTCCAAGATCGTTTAATAATTGAATAGCTTTAGATGCTTCCTCCGGTGTGTAATTTGATACACCAACATATAAGCCTTTCCTTGTCTGGCGGCGAAACATAATTATTGGCAATCAGGATTTATTTACAAATTCCTGCAATCGCCTGCTTAATACATTCTGCAGATCAATCAGCCTATTGTTGTCTTTATCTTCTATAATAAATTCAACCCTGTTTCTTGCTCCAACTTCAAAATAAAGATCAGTTGGAAATTCCCTCACCATTTGCCTGTCCGTCAGGTTTACAATTATTGGGTCGTCATTTTTAGGCCACGTTACATTAGCGGTTACTTTCCTGTCTTCAAACTCAAAATATAAAATCATTTTGCAAAGTAACTGCACGTTTCCTTGTACATAAAATAATTTCTATGCCGTTCCAACCTTTTGAAGAATGATCTCTCTTACTATTACAAAACACTAATGATGAAAAAGAAAATCTTCTACATATTGATACTCATTTTTTCTGCTTCAGCCACTCTGAATGCCCAGAAAACCTGGACAAGTACACCTTCGTCTTCGGCGGTTAAATTCTATAATTCATCTGACCTTGAGTCATATAAATTTGTGGGAACAGCTACTTATTTTGGCGCAGACTTCACTTATAATAAACTCGGTGGAGTAATAAGCAAAATCTATCAAACCAGTCCGGCGAGTGACTTTAATTTTAAAGTGGATGATATCGTGACTGCTATAGGAAAATTTAAAATCATATCTGCTGAAGATTATGAAAAGGCAATTCAATTTTACAAGCCGACTGATGAAGTTGCGGTTTCGTATATCAGAGATGGAGAAGAAACATCGAGGATAGTTGTTTTAGATAAGATTGATGTATTTAAGAGTGAGAAAGGAGGAAAGAAGTTGGAGATTCCATCACAGCATTTAAGTGGAACAAAAGAGACAATAAAGGTGTTAGAGACAGGCAAGAATTAAATTTCGCCTTCTACACCTAGCAGGTGGTTTGAATGTTGTATGCGGTAAAACATGGCAGAAACTGTAGAAAACACATACCACGATCTATCATACAATCTAGCAAAGGACATTGTTGTGAATTCACCTGAAAATCTCCCGTACAGCTTTTCTGTTACGGTAAAAGATGCCGGTGCAGCAGGTGGTACTTCAATTCAAATCTCGCGTCCTGGCGAATCATCAAAGACATATATAATTGCTAATAGGGATCACGCCTCGTACCTAAATTTCTTTGAAAAGCTTTCAAAAGATTATGGACTTCGACTTCCACAAAACAGGAAGCCAGCAACTGCACCCACCTTCAAAGTGCATTATCGCGAAGTATTAACTGATAATATAGCCCCCGGCATTTTGTATGGTTATGGTGATCCTGCTGTTCTTAAAGTCGGAGAAGGAGATGATGCTATGTACTACCTCGCTGCAACATCGAACGATGCTCCTGATTCGTTTCCAATGCTTCGAAGTAAAAATCTTGTTGATTGGGATTTTGTTCAATATGTATTTCCAAAAGGTAAAAAGCCAGCATGGTCTGCAGATGGAGAAATGATCAGTGATTATTGGGCACCCGAGATGCATAAGGTAGGAAATGAATTTAGAATCTATTTTGTTGCAAGGGATAAATATACAAGTGAACTTTGCATCGGCATGGCAAGGTCTTCTCATCCTGAACAACCTTTTTATGCTGAAGCAGAGCCAATCTTAAAAGATAATGTAATAGATCCGCATCTTTTTGTAGAAGAAAACAATAATGTTTACTTGTATTGGAAAGAAGATAACAACGAAGTATGGCCGGGTAAACTTCTCGATCTGCTTTATGAGAATCCCCATCTTATCTCCACGCTTTTCACCAATAAAGAAGACCAGGTAACAGCTTCTTTTATTGTAACCATATGGCCATGGGCACAAACGCTTGCACCTATGGAACGCTTCCAGGTGATACAGGTTTTTATTGAAGCCATTATTTCGAGGTATGCTGATTTTTATAATGAGTTATTTGCATTAGGTAAGGAAGCTTCAGCTAAACGTGAAGCGGTAAGTGCTGTTCTTCATTTTATGAAAACACCCATGTATGCGCAACTATTGACAGAAGATGGAACTGCATTAACAGGAGAGCGAACTAAAATACTTGAAAACGATTTAGCATGGGAAGCGCACCTCGTAGAAGGAATGTGGGTGACAAAGCATCAAAATAAATACTACCTGTTTTATGCAGGTAATGATTTTTCTACGGATCAATATGGAATAGGTGTTGCCATTGCAGATTCGCCACTCGGACCATTTACAAAAATTCCAAAACAATTGCTACAGTCAACAAGTGAATGGGCTGCACCGGGGCATCCATCTATTGTAATTGGGCCGGATGGATTACACCATATGTTTCTTCATGCATACTTTCCGGGTGAAGCAGGATATAAGAAGTTTCGTGGGCTGTTATCTGTTACGCTGAGTTTAGAAAACGAAAATGTGATGCTGCACCCTTAATGCACGTTGTTTATTTCACTCTGTGATAAGTTGTTTCAACAGCTTTTGCTTCTTCCCCTTCGGGTGAAATATTGTATGCAGTTATTATTAATTGATCGTCGCTGTTTAAGAATAAAGTAGTGCGCCAGCCCCATGGAGCAGGCATCTGCGGGTTGCCATAACTTCCCAACAGCGATATACCCTGATCATCTGTTTTACCCTTTGAAAGCATTATTCCCGTTCCCATATGAAAGCTATCAACCCATGCACATTCATAAGTACTGTTGCTTATGTCGTAACCATATATGGCAAATCCTTCCAAAGGTTTTCCACTTAGGCTGCCTTGGTATTCATGCATAACAAACCTGCCGTCAAGCAGAGGTTTTATCGTCCCTTTCATTGGGGATTCATCTGCAAGGACATTCGCTTCGAACCACGTGCGGGTTATACCTCCCCATTCGCCGGTCAATAAGTGCAACCTGTAATGTTCACCGGATTCTTTTGATAATTCCAATTTGCTTTTGCTCATAAAGATGTTTATTGAAGATGAGTAGAGTAGAACTAAGTTAATCAAACTAAACCTTCATGGCATTCCTTTTTAAGAAAGATGCTTACTCTTTTATCAACTGCTTATCAAATCCTAATCTCACCAATTGCTCATAAGCATGCCATACACCAGGTGGAATCCCCTGCGGTATTTGAAAGCCTTTTTCTGCATATAACTTTATTCGCTGCATATCGCCCACCATAATATTTATTACTTTTTCAAGTGGAATATCTTCTGTTGGATAATGTGTGAATGGTATTTGAGGAGAAGTGACTGTAAGCTTTTTATCACCCCAATGCTTTTTGAAAGTTGCATAACTTCTTCGTTCCATGTATGGCTTTTGAACAACGATAAAGCTTTCCGGATCGAGGTTGTTTTGCTTTAGTAAAGCCTGTGTAAATAAAATGTTTTCACCGGTGTTGGTAGATCTGTTTTCAATAAGTATAGCATCTTTTGGAACACCTTTATCTATTGCAATTGCCGCAAATTTATCAGCTTCAGTTTCTGACCATACACCATTTGTTAGCCTTCCTAAACCTCCTGACATAATCAGCAATGGAGCCCAACTTTCCATAAATAATTCAGCTCCGTGTTCCGCAACTCTTGTATCATGACTGCCTAAAACTAAGATGCAATCTGACTTACTTAATGCATGATTCATATGATGATAATCCCAAAGCACCTGGGCTAATAAGAGGACTTCTTCTGTTACCATAATGCGTATAAATTAAGTGTTTGATCGTTGGTAATTGCTGAGGTGTATATAAGGTAAAGTGAGGGGATTATCATATACAAAATTTAAAAAAATTAAATTGTGGAAATCAGTTGAATAACTATCTGTGAAATAAAGCATACGTGTATATGCTTTTGTTGTACTTTACTTTTGTTTTGTAAGGTATAGCAATGAAAAGTTGCATATTTATGAAGCAATGATTTGTAAGTATAACTTTATATCATCAAAGCATAAGTTTATAACCTAACGCCTTGAAACATTTATTAACCATTAAATTCTAACAAACATGGCAAAAGCAGCTAAAAAAGCAGCAACCAAAAAAGCAAGTGCAGCACCTAAAAAAGCAGCAGCAAAAAAAGCAAGTACAACATCCACAAAAGCAGCATCAACAGGTAAAAAAGCAGCCGGGAAAAAAGCAGCAGGTAAGAAGTCTGCAAGAAAACCGAATGCAGCTTTCATGGCACCTCTTAATGTGAGCCCTGCTCTAGCTGCGGTAATCGGAAGCAAGCCTTTGCCAAGAACAGAAATAATTAAGAAGATCTGGGATTATATTAAGAAGAACGACCTCCAGGACAGTAAGAACAGGAGAATGATTAATGCAGATGAAAAACTAGGTGGAATTTTCGAAGGCAAAAAGCAGATCTCGATGTTTGAACTTGCTAAAGTGGTAAACAACCAGGTTCAGAAATAAAGTCTATTGTAATACTCTGCCCTCTTGATTATTAGTGTGGCAGAGTATTGTTTTATGTGTTATGCCTTTAAAGTACGTAAAGTAATTGAATAGCGTTTTTGCTTTACCGGTGAAACACTATGTTGCCACTCGCTTCTAGATTCTCCCTGCATTACATATAGAGAACGCCTTTTTACTGGTATTGAAATAACACTAGTTCGCGTTTGTTTTATTTTCTCTTGTGGACGTAGTCGAAATACGCAATCCGACAAAAGTGATATACCTGCAATAATACCAAATGGTGGAGCATCACGATGCCAGTTCATAACACATTTCTCCGGGTATTCAATCACCAGTAATTCTGCAAATTCTGATGATTGTATTTGCAGATGCGCACTTACTTTCTCTATAAGAAAATTAAACGCTGACGGTATTTCTTTCCCCTTGTTGAGGCTTCCATTTTCAAAACTATAATCATACCCAAAGCTGGCTACTTTTCTGTTTGCTGTAAAGCCTTTAAAAACAAATTCGTGTAGTTCAGTTTTAGAGATTTCTTCTAGTAAAATATTTTCTTCTTCCCTCGTAATAAAGTTGTCTAAGTAAGAATAACCTGAGGGGTAAATGGACTCTATAGGAAATAAGGTATTCATATTCTGATGTAGTGCTTACAAATTTAGGCAAGCACTTTAATAAGCATCATCGTGATCTATTTGATATCTGCCGCTGTATTATCACCAGTGTTATTTATTGCTTCTTTACCTCGAAAAAATGTTCTCCATAAACAACATTAGTGCCTGTAATACCTTGAATAACTACACGGAATTTTCCGGGGATATCGCTTGTGTAAAAAGTTACTTCCGCCTCACCTTTCTCATCGTTCAATATCGAATAGTTCCAATAAAGGGTAGATGCATATTGAGGATCAGCAGCGTCAACTTTAGAATAATCAGGTACATAAAATTGCTTTGCTAAATAAAATCCATTTAAAGCCGCCTGAGACTGTTTCTCCATCTCTTTTTCTTTGTTCAAAGCCTCACAACCTGTATACACGTAAGTAGTTGGCGTTTGATTAAAACTATTTCTTTTGGAATAACGCATTCCGACAATGGGGTGAGTACCGTCAAAAGGATGATTAGCACAATTTAAAATGCCGTTCACGCATACATAATCACCACAGGCATTAGGCCCTGGCTTTGACCTGTATATACTGTTATCATTTTTCGCAACAACTGTTACGTCCAGTAATTTATGTCCGCCCTCTTCTTTTTTTAGAACTACCGTTTCTGTAGTTTGCCTAAACGACTTGATGTTATAGTTGTTTATTAATAATGTACTTGCCAGCTTTTTATTGAGCTCTTCATAAGCATTTTTTACTTTAATAGAATACTTATCCCGTTGCTTGTCATTCACAGAAAGTTGCACTTCTTTACCAGGTTCACTTAAAAGCTGATCAGGGGATAATTCGAAATTTCCAACACTATCTGTAAAAGTGAAATCTAATGAAGAAATAGTAGCTGTTTTAGATTTTATGATATTCAACTGAACAGGCTTCTTCAAGCGTTTATTATTCATCAATGCTGCTCCTGTAATAGCTAAAGAGCTGGTCTGCCGGATAGTATCAGGTGCTTTGATCGCTGACATTTCATTCCATGTATACCTCCTCCAACCTTTAACCAGCAATAAGTTTTCCAGAAAGATTTTATTATCAGCATCCCCGCTAACCAGTTTGTTTTTGAATGGAATCGCTGCAAGCTCAGCATGTAAATAATTATAACTTTCAATGTCGGTCATCTTCTTTAGGTCAAAACGGTTATCCTGTGCACAGGCAACTGATACAACACTCCGTATAGGTTTTTGCTGTGCATTAGTCACTTTAAACTTCAACGCTACTTTTTGCCTGGTAAAATAGGAAGTGCTATCTGTAGTAATATTAATAATCGGTTTATTGTTGAAGTGTGCAAAGAACAAACGTTCTGCCCAAGGCCTGCCCAAGGTATCTAATAAGATAAATGTATTAAGCCCCATGGGCACTTCCTGCAAAGGAATTTTTACAAGCATTGAAGCGTTCTTTCCGGCAACTGAAGCTTTTATAAATGTTGTTTTGTAATTATGAATCATAACGTGCCACATACTTCCGGGCTGCTGGTTATTTATCTGTACAACAAGTGTGTCTAGAGTCAATGCATTTACAATAGTTATAACAGGCCCATCTTTTATAATAATGGGCAAAGTGTACATTTTATCAGGAGAACCTTCTGCATCCGTAAGCTTTACATAGTAACGGCTACCATGCTTGGGCATAAATAAGAACTTACCGATACCATGCGCATTTGTCTGTATTGTTTGCAGTGCTTGATCATCTTGATATAAAACACCAGTAACAAACAAGGGTTCACCTTCGTTATTCAGCACCTCCCAACCAACTGTATTCGTTGCACCGCTTACAAGGTTGCCTCCTTCAGGATAAAATTTAACAGTAGCTTCTTTGTTATAGACAGGTAGTCTTATATTAAATGTTTTAATCTCCTTATTATGATTTACTTCTGTATAAAGTACATTGTTAGCTGTGGTAATTTCCTTTAAGGGGATAGTCATTTTTGCCTCTCCGAAATTGTCAGTTTTTAGCTTGCCTGTTTTTAAAGGGTTGGCGCGGTTACCAATAAACCAGTTGACCGTAGCCCCTTTTACAAGTCTTATATCCGGCGTATGTGCCCTCAATAAAATATTGGCAGTATCTATGCCTGGTTTTATACTATCCACCAGGCTCAGGTTAGCAATAAAGCCTGGTGTGTTAGCAGTTTTTATAGTTATTGGTTGAGTAAACAATACAGATGGATAGCCATTGACCAGGTGATTAGTATAACACACAAAAGTATAATCACCCGTAGGCAGCGAATCAGGAAGAAATAGGTTTCCTAAAGAGACTAGGTCATAAAACATATATTTTCCTTCAGCCAATACAGACCTGTCGTCGTTTCTTACTAATGCTACAGATAAAACACGATGTGAATCTTTTATGCCTCGTTTTAGTAAATAACCTGTGAACCAAACATTCTCATTGCTGGTATAAATATTTTTATCGAAGTGAACAAAGAGAGTCGTAGAAGGCTTATGCAACCCGTACCATCCTATTTTTTCTTCAATAGAATCTATCTGTGTTTGAGCCTGTATGTTTAATGTACAGGTAATTACACCTAGTAAAAAAATAATACGATAGTAAAACCTGTTAATCATTAATACGGTTCAATAATAGCTTTAAAATTATTATTTATTGTTGAGGATGACTGCAAAGAACCTAGATGTATTCATCCACTAGGATCAACCTTGGCTAATCATCAGCTATTTCTTTTTACATCCACATTCCCACATGTATGAATTACTAAAGTTAACGGTCATTTGTGCTGATTCATTATTAGTTGGTATTCAGTTGAAGAATAGTTCTTCGCATCAAAGTATTCCTGTCCATACAAAAAATCGGATGTGGCAGTAAACAGCAGGTTTCTTTAAGTGGTCAAATGCTGATATTTAAACATAATTTTAATACAAATCAATTTCTATGCTCCGAACACCTCTTCAAAAAAATTTTATCCGCATCCTATTTCTCTCTATGGTTATTCTGAGTTGTAAAGAAGTTCCGGCTCAAAACAAATCAACAGAAATACTATGGGACAACTATGGCGTTCCGCACATATATGCAGCAAGCACTGCAGACATGTATTATGCATTCGGATGGGCACAGGCAAAAAACCATGCTAACTTGTTGCTTCAATTGTATGCACAGGCAAGAGGCAGGGCTTCAGCATATTGGGGTGAGAGATTCGTGGATCTTGACTTGAAAATACATGCATTCAACCTGCCTGCACTAGCAACCACTCATTATGCAAAGCAGGACAAAGAAACAAAGGCAAACTTAGATGCATTTGTAAATGGAATTAATGCTTATGTTCAAAAGAATGGAAGCTTGATAGATTCAACAAGCAGGCTTGTGTATCCTATAACTGCTGTGGATGTGATTGCTCATGCATTGCGTGTTATTAGTCTTGAGTTTTTGGGTTCGGATGATATTAGTAATGTTCGGAGGAGTATTGCTCCGGGCTCTAATGCTTATGCAATTGCTCCCTCAAAGTCTGCATCTAAAAACGCCATGCTGGTTTCTAACCCGCATTTACCATGGCAAGACTTCTATACTTTTTTTGAAGCACATTTAAATGCTCCCGGCTTTAATGCTTATGGCACTTCCTTATTAGGCCAGCCTGGATTAAATATTGCATTCAATGAGAACCTTGGCTGGACACATACGGTAAACACTATCGATGCATCTGATCGGTATGAACTGACTTTGCAGGACGGTGGTTACTTGCTGGATGGCAAAACAGAACCATTCGAAAAGCGGACGGTTACATTAAAAGTGAGGCAACCAAACGGAAGCAGTGTAGAAAAAGTGCAGGAACTTTTAACCAGCAAACATGGAGCTGTTATGGGACAGAAGAATGGTAAAGCTTATGCTGTGCGGGTTGCCGGTTTAGATAATGCCTTCCAGGCGAAACAATACCACTTGATGGCAAAAGCAAAGAACTATAAAGAATTTGAAGCTGCAATAAGAATGATGCAGAACCCAATGTTCAATATTATTTATGCTGATAAGGCAGGTAACATTTTATATCTTTTCAATGGTAATGTACCCGTAAGAAGTGAAGGCGACTGGCGTTTCTGGCAAAGCAATGTAAGCGGTACATCATCAAAATACATATGGAATAAGTATCATCGCTTTGAAGATCTGCCTAAGATTTTTAATCCTGCAACAGGCTTTGTGCAGAATGCAAACGATCCACCGTGGTTTGCAACTTATCCTGCGGTACTAAAGGCTTCCGATTACCCGACGTATATGTCTCCAGAAGGAATGGTGCTTCGGCCGCAACGTGCTGTTAACCTTATTAAAGATGATGCATCAATTACTTTTGATGAATTAGTAGCTTATAAACTCAACACCGGTATGGAGGCTGCAGATCGTTTTCTTGATGACCTCTTAAATGCTGTGCACCAATCGAACGATACAGTTGCAAAACGTGCGGCAATCGTTTTGCAACAGTGGGATAAAACAACAGATGCTACTAGCAGGGGTGGCGTATTGTTTGCAGCGTGGCTCGACAAAATGTCTCCGGGAATGTTTGCTAAACCATGGAGTGTTACTGATCCACTGCTAACACCTGATGGCTTAAAAAATCCTGCAGGTGCTGTTGCTTTATTAACCAAAGCTGCTGAAGAAGTGCAGAAGGCATACGGCTCAATTGACGTTGCATGGGGTGATGTTAATCGTTTTAGAGTTGGCAACTATAATCTACCCG
>DASVST010000682.1:0-2003 GCA_036387965.1 Segetibacter sp.
AACTCAAAGTTATTAGCGGGCATATTGTAGCATGCGACCCTTTGCATATAGATGAATATGGCAAACCATTTACCCAGGTTTTCCCGACCGGCGAATTTCCTGTTCAACTTTCTATTGCAGAAGTAGGCGGCGAAGAAACGGCTGCATTTGCGAGAATCAATTTTAGTGATGAACCTGTCGTTAAGTGGCAACTTGCATTACACGAAGGCCAAAAACCTCTTCCTGTGGGCGATGAAGAAATTCATGGATATTCTGTAGATGCAGGTGTTGGAATATTTATGGATCAGGAATCTATTAAAGCTTTAGATACCAAAAGAATATGGGACTTGGAAAGTAAACATGAATTATTCAAAGAAATGGACAAGCATTACCATGGTGACTGGCGATATACCATGTACAATTTCGGGCAACACAACTTAGCAGCCTTTTCTACTGGTGTTGGAGATGGTCGCTATGCCACTTATATAGGTTATGATGCAAACGGAAAGCCTTGTAGATTGGTAACAGATTTCGGTCTTTTTGATTGGAGGAAAAGGTAAGGCTTCGTGGCAAAGGTTGTGCTGAAGCTTTGAAAGAATCTCTTAATTGAACTGTAGCTGGTGCAAGCTTTGTATTAGAATATCAACAACTGTAATTAAATAAATACAAGCAACCTTTAGCTGCAAATAGTATTCGTACATGCAATAGTTTGCCTCCGGGGTAAAGTTTAACGTTAACAGGTTTGAGGTATTGGAATCTTAATACCCACTTGTGAGGTAAATTTCTTTAGGAGATTTCGTGAATACATCTTTCCATGAATTTTTTCCAAACTTTTGCACATAATTCTCGATGATTTTATATCCAATATAGTAGCCAATTGCTCCCGGTAGTTTATCGTTTAGGTGAAAGCTTCTGCTCCTGAATTTATCAATCGTTTTTTTATCTGTACTGAATTTGTTTTCTTCAAAAAAGCCCCTGATCTCCTCCTTCTGTTTTTCGCACTGTGCCAGTTCTTCTTCAGTAAATCCAAGGTTAGCAGCAGAACTGTATTTATTGCGCCAATATTTTTGATTCATATAAACAGCAAACCCCTCTCCTATAATACTACCCATAGCAGTGGTATCATAGTTCTTATTGACATTCCCATATATCTGGTGAGTAATTTCATGGGGGAATGACATCATGATTTTGTCGTTTGAGGAATTGCGGCTGTGAGACAGATCAATCAGCATAGTCCCGTCAGATAAACCTCCTAAATCCGTCCAGGCCGGACCATAGAATATGTACCAGGTTCCTTTAGGACTATAACCAGTAAGCTTTTCCATATTCTTTTTAACTTCATAAAACTGAAGCAGAAGTTTTTTACCGTTTATCTGCTGGTTTCTTGTATTATACGTAGCAAGGACAGGCAAAACCTGCCTATTGATCCACTTAATATAATTTTCCTCGCCGTTTATATAGCCATTCCATAGTGCCTGGTAAGGCTTGTACAATGAATCACTAAAGACCACACTTCTTGTTATTGAATCTTCATTTTTATGTTGATTAAATAACCTGATTTGCTTCTGCGATAAATCGATTATTTGAAATGCTTCTTTGTTGGGTTTATTTTTTTGAGCTAAAGAGAGCATTGAAGCTGATAAGAAACAAAATACAAGACCATACCTCATGAGAAAAGAGTTTGTTATTATACGATACAGCCCAGTTAATGTTACAGCAGATTAAAGAAAAAAGCTTGAAGAACAAACAGGATTTTGGCTCGCCTGTTTGACCCAGCAACATAAGTGAACAACCCATGCAAGGCGGTTATTAAAGATTATAGCACAATGCTCTCGGTATAAAATTTACTACTGGTGATACGTAAAATGAAAACTCCACAAACAATGCAGAGGTTGCATCGTTTGTGGAGTCTTAAAAGCAGTTAGTAAGGAACGCGTTGTGCTTTTAATTCTTGTTAGTTGATGTACGCGTTGAGTCACCAGATTTCGAATACGTAATAACATATCCTTCTTTATCTGCAAATT
>DASVST010000683.1:0-6930 GCA_036387965.1 Segetibacter sp.
CGGGCTCAATGGTTTTTTCCCGAACATCAAACCCCGTTCCTTTAGACGATATATCACAATGGTGGAAGTGGGTTAGAGGTGCTAACTGGAGACATCCCGAAGGGCCGCTTAGTTCAATAAGCGACAAAGAAGATTACCCCGTTGTGCACATTAGTTGGGAAGATGCTACGAGCTATTGTAAATGGGCGGGTAAGCGCTTGCCTACCGAAGCAGAGTGGGAGTGGGCTGCAAGTAACGGTGGAAAAACTTTGTACTCATGGGGTAACGAAGAAAAATATAATACTGCCGCTAATACGTGGCAGGGAGTCTTTCCTTTTAGTGATAACAAAGAAGATGGTTTTATAGGAACAGCCCCGGTTAAATCGTTTGCTGCAAACAGTTATGGCTTATATCAAATGAGTGGAAATGTGTGGGAGTGGTGTTCTGACTGGTATGATGAGAATTACTATCAGCAAATTGTTTCTTCGCATGTAAAAAATCCAGCAGGGCCAGTTGCAAAGCAGGACATGTTTTTGAAAGTTATTCGTGGTGGATCATACTTGTGTAATCCTTCTTATTGTGAAGGATACAGACGCAGCCGTCGCATGTATTCATCCTTCGATAGCGGTACTAATCATATTGGTTTTAGATGTGCAAAAGGATAATGATTTCAATAACGTCAGCATAAGCATGGTGTCTTTGTGTTGGTAAACAATCGTACAAACAAGAAACTATTCACTTGAAGTTTGAGGGATATCATAGATATGAGGTTGAAAAGAAAGATTTTTCGCTTAACCGATTAAGCATATATTTATATTATCTTAAAAAACACAATAGCCAAACAAAAAAGCATCTTATTCTCACTCCTATATTTTAAACCAACCTCTAAACTCCTTATGTATGCGATGTTTAAAAAAGATTAACCACATAACATGGCGATGTATTCGCTGTTCAACATTGCCTGTTTTAGTTTTGTTAGTAACGTCTGTAAGTGCCTTTTCAAAAGAACCTAAGATGGAAACTTTTGAGAATGTTGTGGCAGTGGTAATTACCGGATCTGTGACCAACGAGCAAGGAGCAACACTCCAGGGTGTAAGTGTAAATGTTAAAGGCTCAAATGTTGGAACAACAACTGATGGCCTTGGGAAATATTCGCTGAATGTACCCGATGGTGGGGGAGCTTTGATATTTTCTTCAATAGGTTATGCTGACCAGGAAGTGAATATTGGAGGAAGAACAACCATCAATGTAATTCTGCGGGAAAGCGTTAAGGCGATGGATGATGTGGTTGTAGTTGGCTATGGGACAGTGAGAAAAAGTGATTTAACAGGATCAGTCGTATCACTGAATTCAAAACAACTCAATCCAGGTATACAGGTTTCGATAGATCAGATGATTCAGGGAAGAGCAGCGGGGGTACAGGTTACACAAAATAGTTCTGAACCCGGCGGTGGTGTTGCTATTCGTATACGTGGCGTATCGTCGCTAACAGCAGGTAACGATCCATTGTATGTTATTGATGGATTGCCAATAGATAACTCCTTAGTTACACCAGGTTCATCAGTAACCCTCGATAGAAGTCCACGAAATCCATTAAACACCATCAACCCCGGCGATATAGAATCTATAGAAATATTAAAAGATGCATCTTCAACAGCTATCTACGGATCAAGGGGCTCAAATGGAGTTATACTCATAACAACTAAAAAGGGCAAAAAAGGTGCTACCGCAGTTAACTACGGAACAAGTATAGGAGTTCAGGAAGTTGCTAAAAAGTTAGACTTGTTAAATGCTACTGAATACATGAAACTTTTGAATGACTTGAATAAAGATCAAGCCGTTCCACCTGTATTTACTGATGCAGAAGTCTCAGCAGCCGGCGCTGGTACAGATTGGCAAGATGAAATTTTCCGTTCAGCAGCTGTGCAAAATCACCAGCTCTCAGTTTCTGGAGGCTCCGAAAGCACTAAGTATTATGCTTCATTTAATTATCTGAACCAACGAGGCGTTATTATAAACTCAGGCATAAAAAGGTATGGAGCCAGGCTTAATTTAAGTCACACTGCTAATAAGTTCAACTTCGGTATGAACCTGAATACAGGTATGGTTATAGATGATTTTATAGCTTCCGGTGTTTCTATTAACCAGGAGGCAGGTGTGCTAGCTACATCACTTCAAATGATGCCTACATTGCCCGTTCGCAATGCTGATGGAACATATGCTCAAACAAACGTTCTCGATCTTGAAAATCCGGTAGGTTTAGCAATGGGTGTTGTTGACAACGCAGAGACTAACCGAACTTTCGGGAACGTTTTTGCGGAATACGCAATACTTGAAAATCTAAAAGCGAAAATCAATTTTGGAAGCGACAGGCAAACATCGCGCAGAGATAGTTACGTTACAAGAGCAACTAAGCGCGGAGCAAGAGCAGGGGGCGAAGCAAACGTGGCATCAAACGAACGATCAAACTACTTGGTGGAGTTGACGCTTAATTATAATAAAAGATTTAACGATAACCACCGCATAGATGCAGTTGCGGGCTTTACCTACCAGGAATTTCTACGCAGAAATTTATCAGCCCGAGGCTTAAACTTTCCTACAGATGCATTTCTTGGCAATAACCTCGCGGCGGGTACCCAGTCAAACTTCCTTATGGGTTCATTTAAATCAAAAAATCAACTCCAGTCTTACCTGGGGCGTGTAAACTATACGTTGTTTAATAAGTACCTGTTTACAGGTTCTTTCAGAGCTGATGGTTCCTCCAGGTTTGGACAAGACACTAAGTACGGATACTTTCCTTCAGTGGCTTTGGGTTGGAGACTTATTGACGAAAACTTTATAAGAAACCTGAAAGCTTTCAATGACCTAAAACTTAGAATCAGCTACGGTGTTACTGGTAACCAGGAAATAGGTAGTTATAATTCATTGAACCTTTTAGGTACCACATTAAGACCTGCAATATTAGGTGGAACACAGCTTGTAGGCATTGCTCCTAATCAAATTGCAAACCCAAATTTAAAATGGGAAACTACACACCAATTTAACGTAGGGCTCGATTATGCAGTTTTAAAGGGAAGAATTTCAGGCTCTGTAGATTACTTTAAAAAGAATACATCAGACCTCTTATTGAATTTGCCAATACCTAATACGACAGGCTTTTCTACTTCATTACAAAATGTTGGAAGTACAACAAATGATGGCTTTGAAATATTAATTAATACTGATAATGTAAAGAGCAAATCCTTTACATGGTCTACTTCTCTAAACCTTTCAGTTGTAAAAAACAAAGTAACTGATCTTGGAGGTCTTCCACAGGTACTTCAGGGTGGTGCCCGCTTTGTTAACGACATAAGTATCTTACGAATTGGTGATCCAATTAATGCTTACTTTGGTTATGTTGTTGATGGAATATTTCAGTCTGCCGCCGAAGTTACCGGTTCAGCGCAACCCGGAGCAAGACCTGGTGAGTTGCGGTATAAAGACGTAAATAATGACAAAGCAATAACAACAGCGGATAGAGTTATTCTAGGCTCACCTTACCCTGATTTCACAGCAGGTTTAAACAACAGTTTTTCTTATAAAGGTTTTGATTTATCGGTGTTTCTGGAAGGTGTATATGGATCAGAGATTTTCAACTTCAACCGCATTGAATCTGAAAATCCAATCTCTTCTAACAGAAACCGCCAATCATATGTATTAGATAGATGGACACCAACTAATCTCACAAATGAAAACCCGTCGTTCATTGATCCGAAAGTTTCTTATGGAAGCCTGGTAAATACAAGGGCAGTAGAAGATGCATCGTACACGCGGGTAAAAAATGTGCGACTGGGTTATAACTTCACCTCCATCAGGAACAAGCATATAAAATCCGCATCTGTTTATTTCACAGGGCAAAACCTTTTCACCTTTACAAATTATACTGGCTATAATCCTGATGTTTCTTCTTTTGCCGATACTAACATACGTGTGGATTATAACTCGTATCCGCTTGCAAAAATTTATACAATAGGTTTAAATGTTGGCTTCTAAAATAATTAAAAATGAAAAATATTTTTTTACTCCTAACGGTTTTAAGCATCGCTTTTGGTGGTTGTAAGAAAGCCCTTGACGAAGAAGTTTTCTCAGACCTTGGTGCTAATAATTTTTACAAAACTGCCGAAGATGCTGAGTCTTTATTAAATGCTACTTATGCAGCTTCTCATGGGGAAGAAAGCCGTACGGCTAACTACTTGTTATTCGGTGAAGTGTCAACAGATGTTTTAATACAACGTGGCGGATCAATTGCTATACTCTTTAAACCGGTTGAAGATTTTGCATGGAATGCTACTCATCCCCGGCTAAAGGATTTGTGGGATCAGCACTATAGCACTATATACCGTGCTAATGTTGTGCTTGATAAAGTTCCAGCTATCAACATGAATGAAGCAAGGAAAAAAATATTACTTGCTGAAGCACGATTTTTAAGAGCGTTTAGTTATTCTTATCTCTACAAATGGTTTGGCCCTGTACCTCTTATTACTACCAGCGAAGTTTCCATCAACGATAGACCTGAAAGAGCTACAAGCGAGGCAATGATGCTTTTCTTTGAAAAAGAATTTACTGCTGCAAGTGCAGATCTTCCTGCTAAACAAACACAGTTTGGCAGGGCAACCAGTGATGCAGCAACAGGCTTTCTAGCAAGGCAATACTTAAACGAAAAGAATTGGACAAAAGCTGCCGAACTATCGAAAAAAATAATTGACAACGGTACTTATGGATTATTTACTTCACCAAAAAGAACAGATCTTTTTGGTCTTGCAAACGAAGGAAATAAAGAGATGATTTATGTGCTTCCTTTACTTCCACAACCAAACCTTGGCTCTAATTACATTGCTTTAGCTGCACCAAATGACTACAAATTCCAATTTCCAGGTAAAGTAAATCTTGCAGCTGATATTAGAATTAGAACCGATTTTTTAAAACTATTTGAAACTGCAGACGAACGCAGGGCAGCATTTCTTTTTGAATACATCAATACAGCAGGTCAGCTTATTAAACTAGGAGTTGATAATGTACGTAGCTATAAATATCCTGAAGATCCAGTAGGTATTAATCAATTTAGTGGCAATGATTTTCCACTTTTGCGTTTTGCAGATGTAGTCTTAATGAGGGCAGAAGCACTAAATGAATTACAAGGGCCAAACCAGGAATCGGTTAATCTTGTTAACTCAATCCGTAGTGCTGCACGTGTAAGTACAATCACGTTGGCAACTTATCCAACAAAGGAACTGTTGCGCAATTTTATTATTGATGAACGTGGACGGGAATTTCATTCTGAGGCACTTCGTAGAGAAGATTTGATCAGGCAGGGAAGATTCATTCAGATGGCTAAAGATAGGACCAAGCCTGCAGTCGATTACCATGTTCTTTATCCCATTCCACAAAGTGAAATTGATAAGAACCCCAACTTAAAACAAAACGCAGGTTATCAATAGTTGCTCTTGTGGCAGTTCTATTAAGTACGGTACCCTTGTATAAATAAACTATATGACTTATTGTATCAAAAGATATAACTACGCAATTCTGATTATTGTAGCAATAACATTTAGCCACTGTTCAGTAAAACGACAGGCACAAAACAATCAAACTGGTACAAGAACTATAGTAAACAGTAAGCCTAATGTAATTTATATTAATGTAGATGATTTAGGATATGGTGACATAGGAGCTTACGGAGCAACTAAGGTGAGCACACCAAATATGGATGCTCTTGCGAGGGAAGGCAAAAGATTCACTGATTTTCACTCTGCATCCGCAGTATGCTCGCCATCGCGTTATGCACTGGTTACAGGTGAATATCCGAGCAGAAAAAATATGTGGAGACCTATATTCCTGAGATCACCTCTTGTAATAGATACTGCCCAAATGACTATCGGTAAGGTGATGAAAAATGCGGGATATGAAACAGCCGTTATAGGTAAATGGCACCTCGGGTTTGGAAACACCACTCCAGTAGATTGGAATAAAGAATTAAAGCCCGGACCTCTTGAAGTAGGCTTCAATTATTTCTTTGGAGTTCCTGTTTTAAACAGTCATCCACCTTTTGTATATGTAGAGAATTACAAGGTTGTAGGCTTAACGGCTGATGATCCGATGGTGTATGGAAAAAGAGCAGAAACTGAGATATACCCGGAGAAGTTTGACATTGATTCAATCGGAGGCGGAAAAGCCGCACATGCTCTTTTTAAAGACCGTTTGATTGGCACCACATTAAAGGATAAAGCCGTTAATTGGATTCGACAAAATAAAGACAAACCTTTCTTTCTTTATTTTAACCCAACAAATATTCACCACCCTTTTACTCCGGCTGAACGTTTTATTGGTACCAGTAAAGCTGGGTCATACGGCGACTTCATACATGAGTTGGATTGGATGATTGGTGAACTAATGTCAACACTGGATAAAGAAGGTTTAAAAAATAATACAATAGTTATTCTTACAAGTGATAATGGTGGAATGTTCAACCAGGGTGGACAAGAAACTTGGAATCTGGGACACAGGCAAAATGGAGATCTGTTAGGTTTTAAATTTGATGCATGGGAAGGAGGTCATCGAGTTCCCTTTATTGTACGCTGGCCGGCGAAAATTCCTGCAAAATCACAATCAAACGAAATGATTAGTAATGTTGATATGCTGGCTACCTTATCAGCCTTGGTTGGCTATTCTTTGAAGAATGGTGAAGGCCCTGACAGCTACAATGCATTACCCGCTATTCTTGGAACTGCAAAAGATTCCATAAGAGATTACTTGGTTATAAGTCCTTTTAAGAAAACGCATCTGGCTATCAGAAAGGGTAAATGGATGTTCATCCCGAATCAAAACAGCGGTGGCTTTCCGGGAACTCAAGTTGGTGAACATGAATTAGGCGGTGCCGCCGCTCATATGTTGACAAAACAAGTAAACAGCGAT
>DASVST010000684.1:0-2193 GCA_036387965.1 Segetibacter sp.
CACTATGGTACTTTGCAAAATCAAAAGTGGATATAGCCTTATCCATCATACGTTTAATAGTGGAAGTGCCTAAATTACCTATACTTCCTTCGTGTGTATGATTAACTGTGTTGGAGTAATTAAATTTTCCTTCGTCGATCTCAGCACCTACTTTTTTATAGGCATCTCGAAAAGGCATTCCCTGCAATACAAGTTTGTTTACTTCTTCTACACTGAATAAATACTTATACTGCTCGTTATCTAAAGTATTTTGCTTCACTTTTATGTTGTTTATCATTAATTGCATCATATCAATGCAACTGTTTAACGTTGTAAAAGCAGGAAATATATATTCTTTCAGCAGCTGAAAATCACGATGGTAGCCTGAGGTAAGATTTGTTGTTAGCAAAGCAATATCATTAGGTAAAGCTTGTAGCTGGTTACACTTTGCTCTTATCAATTCAAATACATCAGGGTTCTTCTTGTGGGGCATGATAGATGAACCGGTAGTAAGCTCATCAGGAAAAGATATAAAACCGAAGTTCTGGTTCATGTACAGGCAACAGTCCATGCTTAGCTTATTTAAAGTAGCTGCAACATTTGACAATGCCTGTGCAACTATCCTTTCGCTTTTGCCACGTGTCATTTGCGCATAAGCCACATTATAATTCAGTTCATCGAAGCCTAACAATTCAGTTGTCAATCTTCTATTTAATGGAAACGAAGAACCATAACCAGCACCGGAACCTAATGGGTTTTTATTGACGATCTTATAGGCAGATTGTAAGGTAAGAACATCATCGACAAGTCCTTCTGCGTAAGCTCCAAGCCATAGCCCGAATGATGATGGCATTGCTAATTGAAGATGTGTATACCCCGGCAATAAATATGCTTTATATTCTTCACTTTTAGTTTGAAGCAAAGCGAAAAGCGATTCTGTGTTATGTACTAATTGTTCAATCGAACTTCTTAAAAACAACTTCAAATCAACTAATACCTGATCGTTCCTGCTGCGGCCGCTGTGAATTTTTTTTCCAACTTCGCCTAAACGCTTTGTTAGTAATAATTCTACTTGTGAGTGAATGTCTTCAACCCCTTCTTCCAAGGCAAAATTTCCACTTTCAATTTCTTTATAAATGTTTCTTAGTTCAGCCAATAAAACATTCAGTTCATCTTTGGTAAGCAAGCCAATGCTCTCCAACATTGTTATGTGTGCTAACGAGCCTTGGACATCGAAGGGTGCAAGAAACATGTCCATTGCTTTATCATTACCAACAGTAAAGGCTTCTACAGCTTGAGAAACATCTGTATTTTTTTGCCAAAGCTTCATGTGTTATTTGGGATGTTTATCAGAATGAGTGTTAGAGCAAAACTTTATCCAGCATGGAAATGTATATTTCAATCCCCTCCCTGATTTCGTGAAGATAAATATATTCATCAGCAGTATGGCTTCGGGCACTATCACCCGGTCCGCACTTTAGCGAAGCGAAAGGCATTAGGGCTTTATCGCTGCTTGTTGGCGAACCATAGCATTCTTTACCAAGCGTCACTCCAGCCTGTACAATTGGGTGATTTATATCTATGCTTGTTGATCTCAAACGCATACTTCTTGGCATAACATCACTGCTTATTTGTTGGCGTATGATTTCAAAAACTTCTTCGTGAGAATAAACCTCTGTAACCCGCACATCCACAACAAAATTGCAAGTAGCAGGAACAATATTATGCGATTTATTTTCAGTGCTGATAACTGTTGCACTCATTTTAACTGGCCCCAACCATTCGCTAACGCTAGGAAACTGGTAACTGCTGATCCACTCTATGTCTTTCATCGCTTTGTAAATGGCGTTCTCACCTTCTTCTCTTGCAGCGTGGCCTGCACGTCCTTGTGCAACACAATCAAGAACCATTAATCCTTTTTCAGCAATTGCTAAATCCATATTTGTTGGTTCGCCAACAATTGCGAATTCAGGCTCCTTATCAGAGATGGATTGCTGAAATTCCTTGTTACCCAATAAAAGCTCGATTCCGTTATAGCCACTTATTTCTTCCTCAGCAGTAGCTGCAATCACTAAATTATAGCTGAGATCTTTTCTATAATAGAAATGAAGGAAAACAGAGATAAGGCTTACTAAACTTCCACCTGCGTCATTGCTTCCTAAACCATATAGCTTTCCATCTTTAGTTATAGGTGTAAAGGGATCATTCTTGTAC
>DASVST010000685.1:0-2086 GCA_036387965.1 Segetibacter sp.
GAATGTACATGCAGTAGGTCCAGCAGTCACTCTTGACTCACCAGATGTATTCAAGCTTTCGTTAGCCTGGCAAAATACTTGTGGAGCTGCGTTGTCTCTAACAAAAACTGCCTGTCTAGCTGTATCTGAGATGTTGCCCGATGCATCAAAAGCTACATAACGAAGTTCGTTTCGTCCTACATTAAAGAACCTGTTATCATATATAGGACCCGCCGAAGCAGTACTATTGAAAGTATTGAATTGGAAGTTGAAGTTATTAGGTCCGTACACTTCTTCCCTTGCTACTCCACAATTATCTGATGAAATTGGATCCGTACACAGGTTACCTGTATTTGAAAATGTCTGCCCACAATTAGCTGTGCTTGATGCACTAGGATTAGTTACTGTTCCAGGTGTAAAAGTACAACCACTTGTAATATTGAATGTATCATTTGTTGGAGCAGTTATAGTTGGTCTGATATTATCTATCACACGCAATATCAAGGTGTCGGCAGTATTTGATGCATTACCAAATGTGTCAACTGCTGAATACCTGATATAGTAAGTACCTCTTTGGAATGTTCTGTCACCAATATTGGTTGTCGTAGTTCCACTACTTGGCCCAGATACACCAGTCGAAGGTGTAGTACGACCATTATTAGCTGTACTATCAAATATAGTATAACTGATAGTCATTGGAGAACAATCCGTATAATTTGGATTTGTTTCACTTCCTGTAACGTTTGCAGCGCAAAGGTTAGTACCCGTTCCTTCAGTAAATCTTGTAAGCAAACGAGGAGAAGCTCCAAATGATGGACGCGTAGTATCAGTTACTCTAACAGTAAAATTGCAATCTGAAAAATTACCTGTTGAATCCATTACCCTTGCAGTAACAGTTGTAAATCCTACAGAGAATGTATGTGTACGGTTAGCATTGTTTGCAATTTGAGTAGAGCCTATAAAGTAGGTTAATCTAAGTGTGTCCTCTGATCTTCCGGAATTACCTGTACAATTATCTGTAGCCATAACACCTCTTGCGTCGTTAAAACCAGTTCCATTACCCCTGCGAGGCAGCGAAATAACCGCCGTACATGTAGTATTCGGACTTATTACTGATGTATCCAAAGCACAACGGGTAATTATAGGTTTATTTCTGTCCTGAGCAATTACTTGTATTGTGTTAGATGTTCTTGTACATGCTCTTGGATTTAGCTCTGTACCAGAATACCTAAACCTGATAAAATCATACACACCATCTGCAAGTGCTTGTGGTGTATAGGTTGGACCTGTACCTGTTTGATCAGGAGCCGAACCATAGTTAGGTACCGCTGTGAATTGTCCACCGTTCGTGTTTCTCATAAACCACTGATAAGTGATGTTTGGTCCACCACCAACACCAGAACCACCATTAGTAGAAAGAAATGTGCCCGGTGCTGTACGTGGGCACGTAGTGTCAGTGCCAGTGCCATTATCTGCGGCAATTATGCCCCCATTGTCGAACTCACAGGGGTCCTGGCTTTGTGCATTTGCCTGGTATCCCGCTGCGAAGAGGGATAAAAAGGCAAAAAAGGTTAAAAATTTTTGTGTGAAATTTTGTCTCATAGATCAAATTTACGTTGAGAATTAATAATTGTTAAAGTTTCGAAAGGACAAATATGAAGGAAATTATTGACAAACTAATACCCCGTTCGGGGTATTTTTAACTTTTCATTCTATTTATAGCCTGAATTTTATTTTTCACGTTCATTTTTCTGTAAATATTCTTCAAATGCTGCTTAACAGTTTCATGACTAATGAATAAAACATCAGCAATTTCTTGATAAGTATTGCCCTCTGCTAATGATTTAAGAACTTCGGTTTCCCTTTGAGTCAGGCTTTCGTCGGATGACGTTTTAGTTTGTGCCGGCTTTTCTACTAAAGACATATATGTTGTTATAGGAGATCAAAAATATATATTTTAAAATAAAAGCCCCGCTTATCGCGGGGCTTCAATTATATTTTTTTATGATATGGTTATTCCTCCACTTTCAATTTTCCTTTCTGCTTTGCCATAACTTCTTCTGCAATATTGTTTGGAGCAGGGTTGTAATGACTGAATTCCATAGTT